>JBFIHN010000291.1:0-4684 GCA_041601775.1 Acidimicrobiales bacterium | reverse complement strand
TGGTGCGGCGGACGACACGGGTCGCGATGTAGTGGTCGGCCCCGACCGTGAAGTCGAGGCGGACGCGTGCCTCGAGCGCACCCTGGGTGATCACCGGGTACACGAGGCCCTTGCTCCCGTAGCGGGGCACCGAGCCGTAGAGCGCGAACACCATCGCGTCGATGACCGTCGACTTGCCGGCACCCGTGGGTCCGACCAGCGCGAAGAGGTCGGTGTCGGCGAGGTCGACGACCGCCCGCTCGCGGAACGCGGCGAACCCCTCGACCTCGATGCGCACCGGCCTCATGATCCACCGCCCGCGCTCGTCGCCTCGTCGAGGAGGGCCTCGAACGCCGGCACGAGCCGATCGTCCTCCACGCCCCGCTCGGCGAGGTAGAGCGAGAACAGCTCCGACGGAGTGGCGTTGTCGGGTCTGCGGTTGGTCGGCGAGGCGACGTCGTCGGGCAGGCGGACCTGGACGTCGACGACGTGGTCGAACCACGACCGGATCTCGTCGGCGAGGCCGGCCCGCCGGGTGTCGGTGACCACGATCCGCAGGTGATCGTCGCCGGTGGTCCCCCGTGCGGCATCGAGTTCGGCGAGCGTGCCCATCAGCGTCCGGAGACGGCGACCTTCGGTCAGCGGCACCGCGCGGACGGCGGCCGGGGCGCCGGGTTCGAGGTCGACGATGGTCACCGACTTGGCGTCGTCGGTCTCCCCGAAGTCGAGCTGCAGGGGCGAACCGCAGTACCGGATCCTGGTCGACCCGGGGATCTCCTGCGGCCGGTGGAGATGGCCCAACGCCACGTACTGGGCGGTGACGGGGAACGCGAGCGACCCGACGCTGTAGTCCAGGATCGTGTGGGCCGAACGCTCACCACCGCCCAGGGTGCCGCCGGCGGCGAAGAGGTGGCCGCACACGACGTTGACGGTGTCGGCGGCGAAACCGGACGTCAGGCCGCTGATGACGGCCCGCATCCGTTCGTCGTAGGTCTGGTGCAGCTCGAACGCGGCGTCCCGCATCAACTCGTCGGCCCGCACGATGCCGCGCTTGGACACGAACGGGACCAGCGCGAGCCGCAGCGTGGTCCCGTCGACGTCGATGTCGACCACGCCGCCCTCGTCGGGCCGCGCCGCCTGGGCCAGGAGATGGACCCGGCCGAGCGACAGCAACGGCGCCACCGCCGCCAGGCGACGCGGGTTGTCGTGGTTGCCGCCCACCACGACGACCGGCGCCACGCGGGCGAGGTCGAGAAGCGCCTGGTAGACGATCTGTTCGGAACCCGGGCCCGGCGCCGCGGTCTCGAAGAGGTCGCCCGCGACCAGGACCACGTCGACCGCCTCCGCCTCGGCGATCGATGCGATCTCGCGCAGCACCGCACGGTGCTCGTCTGCCCGGCTCGCCCCGCGGATCGCCTTGCCGACGTGCCAGTCGGACGTGTGCAACAGCCGCATGGCTACAGACCCACGAACGGGTCGGCGGGAACGGCGGACTCCGCGCCGGCACGCGCACCGGTCTCGGAGACACGCGTCGCCCAGGCCGGGAACGGGAACTCGATCACGACCGGCACCGGCAGCTGTGGCTGGCTCACGATCATGGTCCCCGGCTTGATGATCGTGGACCGCTGACGTTGCACGGTCGGGAGCCAGCCGTACTCGCCACGCGCGGCCTCGGCCGAGTCGAGACGACCGACGACCCGGATCGCCGAGTTGGCCACGACACGCCGTTCGACCTCGCTGGCGGTCTGTTGCGCGCCGATGAGGATGATGCCGAGCGAACGGCCGCGCTCGGCGACGTCGAGCAACAGCTCCTTGATCGGCGACGCGCCTTCGCGGGGCGCGTACTTGTTGAGCTCGTCGAGGACGACGAACTGGAGGGGTTCGGCCGTTCCCGACCGCTCCTTGGCCGCGAACGCCTGCCGCAGGACCACGCCGACGACGAAGCGCTTGGCCCGGTCGTTGAGGTTGTGGATGTCGACGACCGTCACCTGGTTGGCATCGAGGTCGACCGGATGCGTGGTGGTGCGTTCGACGTCGGCCCGGATGAGGTCGCCCAGGTGATCGACGGCACCGAAGAGCCGCCGGATGAAGGCCCCGACGGTGCCCCCGCCGATCGCCCGTCCCGCCCATTCGGTCACCGTGAGGTCGTCGTTGAGCCGGTCGTCGATGAGCTCGACCAGGTCGCGGAACGACCGGATCGTCTGCCCCTCGATCGACACTGCGCCCGTCCCGGCCGGCACCGCTTCCTCGAGGCGGCGGGCGACGTTGTGCACGACCATCGTGTACTGCTGGCGGTCGTCCTCGGCGTCGGCGAAGAGGAACGGCAGGAGGCGGTCCTTGCAGAACTCCTCGAGGGTCCAGAAGAACGGCTTCACGCCGGTCGACCGTGCACCGACGTTGGGTTGGGCGGACGGGTCGCCCGGCCGTGGGGGTGCCACGATCCCCACGCTGGTGAAGGGCCCGACCGGCAGACCGAGCTTGCCGTAGCGGGCCCGTTGGGTGTCGTCGAGGTTGGCGTTGTGGTGGTCGAGGAACAACAGGTCCTCGCCCTTGACGTTGAAGATCAAGGCCTTGGTGTTGGCCTGTGCCGCACCAAGCACCCCCGAGTGGAACAGCGAGTAGAGCAGGAACGTGGCATAGGTGGTCTTGGTCGCCACCCCCGAGACGCCGCTGATGTTGACGTGCGCGCCCCGCGTCCCGTCGAGGAACTCGGCATCGAGGAAGAACGGCTCGTCGTCACGCGACAGCCCGGCAGGGACCTTGGACGCCATGTCGTCGAAGTGCAGTGCCCGTCCCCGCTCGTCGCCCGTCGCCTTGCGGACCGCAGCACCCGGGAGCGGGGGGACGAACACCTCGGGCTCGACGCGGGTCGTCATCACCTTCGCCGACCGGGAGACCTGGGCCGGGAGGACACCGTCCTCGATCAGGAACACGTCGCTGTCGAACTGCGCGCCCTCGTGGCGGGCACGGACCTGTTCGACCATGCCGAAGAGCTCGATCTTCTGACCGTCGGGGAGGATCCGATCGGTCGCGACGACGTCGTCCAACTGCAGGAACTGGTCGTCGCCGATCGCGACCCAGTAGTCGAGCGGGGTGGCGTCCTCGGTGCCGATCACCCGGCCGGCGGGGAGTTGCTCGTGGGGGTTCGGGGAGTCGTCGGGCATCAGGACCGACGGTACTCACGAGGGGTGACAGCTATCGCGGAGGCTCGGCCGCTCGCTCGTCGTGCCCGGGTGACTCGTGGTCGAGGACGAGTCCCATCGTCACGGCATCCCAGAGCGAACCGTCCTTGCGGCGCCAGTGACGACGCCGGTAGCCCTCCTCGACGAACCCGAACCGTTCGTACAGCGCACGGGCACGGTGGTTCCACGGCCAGTGGTCCAGGTCCATCTTGTGTGCACCGGCGGACCGTGCCCACGCCAGGGCGGCCTCCATGAGGGCGATGCCGATGCCCTCGCCTCGGTGCCCGGCGGCCACGTTCATCCCCACGTGGGCGATGCCGATCGGGTTCTGCGCCGCGAGGCTGCCGACGACGACACCATCGATCTCGGCGACGAAGAGCACCGCGGTCTCCCCGTCCTCGATCGTCGCCGCGAACCTCGATCGGTCACCGTCCTCGTCGAGCGGGAGCTCTGCGCCGATCCAGATCCCCTCACGGGCCACCTCGGTGCGGAGGGCGATCAGCGCATCGAGGTCGGCGTGGTCCGCCCGTCGGATCGTGACAGCCATCGCCCGATTGTGGCCCAGTGCCGGGCACCCGTCGTCGCGATTTCTGCGACCGAAGGGCC
The DNA here is from genome assembly GCA_041601775.1 of Acidimicrobiales bacterium. GTDB lineage: Bacteria > Actinomycetota > Acidimicrobiia > Acidimicrobiales > Salinilacustritrichaceae > Salinilacustrithrix. The sequence continues at coordinate 917 of JBFIHN010000291.1, read as the reverse complement.
TCCAGCGGCGCGCGTGAGGTCACAGGAATCTCGTCCGCACCGACGTCGGTACCCTGAGCACTGCTTCCTCCAGCGCCCACCGCGCGGAGGAAGCCATGCAGATCACGCCCGTCGCAGCCCGACACGCCGCCGACCAACTCGGTCTGGTCACGAGGAAGCAGCTCCTGGCCGGCGGGGTGTCCCGGTCGGCGATCCAGAAGGCCGTCGGGTCAGGGCGACTCGTCCGGCTCGAGGTCGGCGTCCATGCGCTGCCCGGTGTCCCGCTCACCGCCGACGCGAGGCTGCTCGCCAAGGTGCTGTCCGCGGGTGACGGGGCGCTGGTCTCGCACCGATCGGCGGCGAGGTTGTGGAACCTCGTCGACGACGCCCCGCCGATCCCCGAACTCTCGGTGCCTCGTGGCCGTCACCCGAGGCCGCCGGGACTCGTGGTCCATTCGTCGACCGATCTCCACCTCGTGATCCCGGGTCGCGTCCGTGGGGTCCCCGTGACCGACGTGGGCCGGACGATCCTCGACTGCGCCGGTCTGCCGGGCGTCGACGTCCAACTGCTGATCGACGAGGCGCGGCGACGACACGACATCTCGCGCACACTCCTGCCGCAGGTCGTCGCCACCCACGCCCGATCGGGACGCCGTGGCATCGACCGGCTCCGCCGTCACCTCGAGGTCGACGGGATGCCCGACTCCGACTTCGAGCGGCTGGTCTGTCGCTGGCTCGACGCAGAAGGAGTCCGCGGTTGGACGCTCCACCACCGGATCGTCCTGGCCGGCTTCGGCCCGGTCGAGTTCGACGTCGCCTGGCCGGATCGCCGGCTCGCACTCGAACTCGAGGGCGCCGATCACCGGGACCGGCGCATCGTCCACGATCGAGACACCCGACGTCAGAACGTCGCCCACCTGGCAGGGTGGGACGTGTTG
>JBFIHN010000290.1:0-4732 GCA_041601775.1 Acidimicrobiales bacterium | reverse complement strand
CGTGACGACGGCGGCCCGATCGGCGGCGACGTGGCGCTGGGCGGGGTCAGCTTCGAGCGAGACGACGGCTCCACCGTGGCCGTCGGCGACGGACGCCTCTACGACGTGCCGCCGCCCGTCGACGCCGACAGCGACGAGCCCGAGCCCGTCGATGCGGTGTTGGCGTTGCTGCTCGGGCTCTTCGCGCTGCTCGCGTTCGCCCCACCACTCGTGCGTTTCAGCGACCAGATCCCGGTCACCCTGCTCGACGAGGACGAACCCGAGCCCGAGTCCGAGCGTGACGTCCCGTCGCCGATGCGGATGGAGGAGGGGCTCGCCGACGTCCTGCGCTCGATGCTCGCCGATCCGGATCCTCGGACGTCGGTCATCGGCGCCTACGCGCGACTCCTCACGGCGATGGCCGAGGCCGGCTTCCCGCGGCGCGCCGAAGAGGGCCCTCACGAGCATCTCTGGCGGTCGCTCGGTCCGCTCGGGGTCCGCCGCCAACCGGTCCACCGACTGGCCGAGCTCTTCGTCCGGGCGCGGTTCACGCCGTTGCCGGTGACCGACGACGATCGACTGGCTGCCATCTCGTCGCTGGCCGATGCCGTGTCCGACCTGCGCCTCCAGGACACCGATGTGCGCGAGGTGGCCCAGGCCGCCGGGGTGTCGGCGTGAACCGCCGGATCCAGGCGGCGGCCATGGCGGCGGTCGTGGTCGGCGGCTTCGCCGTGGTGCTCGTCCCGCAGCATGCGACGTCGATCGTCCGTCTCCTGGCGGTGACCGTCGCGGTGGTGGCCGGTGCCCTGGTGCTCGCCGCGGTCGGCCCGGTCGTCGCCCGCGAGCCGATCGCCTCGGCGCTCGATCACCTCCCCGCCGTCGGAGCCACGCCACTCGACCCCCACGGGCTCCGCGACGCCCGACGTGACCTCGACCGGCCGGCGGCGCCGGGAACGGTTCCCCCTGCCGTCCGCGACCGGTTGGTCGACGCGCTCGGCGCCCACAGTCGCAGCGACGTGGTGTTGCCGCTTGCGAGCGCGACCTCGTCGCCCAAGGCGGTCCGGGACCGGGCCCGCGTCGCTGCCATCGTCCATCGCATCCTCGACGACGTCGAGCAAGGAGCACCCCATGGCCACCACTGATCACCCCCCATCGGTCTCCGGGGGAGCGACGTCGGCGTCGCGCCCGTCGGCCGCCGACTTCGCGGTCGCCATCGTCGACGAGGTCGAACGAGCGGTGTTGGGGAAGCGCGATGTGATCGATCTGGTGCTGGCGTCCATGCTCGCCGGCGGCCACGTGCTGCTCGAGGACGTCCCGGGTGTGGCCAAGACGCTGTTGGCCCGCTCGCTGGCCACGGCGTGTGGCCTCGACTTCTCGCGTGTGCAGTTCACACCGGATCTGTTGCCGTCCGACATCACCGGGACCCTCGTGCTCGATCTGGCCACGCGCTCGCCGGAGTTCCGTCCCGGCCCGGTGTTCTGCGACGTCCTCCTGGCCGACGAGATCAACCGTGCTCCGGCGAAGACCCAAGCGGCGTTGCTCGAGGCCATGCAGGAACGGCAGGTCACCGTCGACGGTCGATCACATGCAGTGGGTCGCCCCTTCGCCGTGATCGCGACGCAGAACCCGATCGAAGCCGAGGGCACGTACCCGCTGCCCGAGGCGCAACTCGACCGCTTCTTGGTCCGCGTCGGTCTGGGCTATCCGTCCAAGGACGACGAGTTGGCCATCCTCCGGGACCGGCTCACCCGTCGGTCGCCCGACGTGTCGGTCTCACCGGTGGTCGACGCGCCCACCTTCCTGGCGATGCAGCGAGCGGTCGAGGACGTCCACGTCGACCCGCCGCTCGTGTCCTACGCCCTCGATCTCGTGACCGCCACCCGCGACGAACGCGACATCGCACTGGGCGCGAGCCCCCGAGGGTCGTTGGCGCTCGTGACCCTGGCCCGTGCGTGGGCGTTGGTCCGCGGCCGTGACTACGTCGGCCCCGACGACATCCGCACCCTCGCCATCCCCGCCCTCAGTCACCGGGTGTCGCTCGACGACGATGCCTGGGTGCGGGGGATCCAGGCCGACGACGTGGTCCGTCGGGTGATCGACCGGGTGCCCGCGCCGACGTGGTCGTGATCCGCCGGCGTCGGCCGTGACCGTCGATCCCACCGCCGACCGGCGACTCGGCCCCTACGTGGTCCTGGCCGTCGGTGGCATCGTCGCGGCCCTGGTGACGGGACAGGCGCCGTTGGCCGCGTGCGCTGCCCCGGCGGCCGTGCTCGTGGTGCGAGCCCTCGCCGACCGGCGCCCCGTGCACGTGGTCGTCGAGTCGGTCGAGGCGCCCGTGCGCCTCCTCGAGCGCGACGAGTGGACGCTGCGGATCCGGTTGGCGTGGCGAGGCGATGCCGTGCTCGACGTGATGCACGTCGGCATGACCGGGAGTCGGGCCGTCGGTGCGCAGGGCTGGACGGTCTCGGCCTCGGACGGCGTCACCCTGGAACTGCGGTCGGTGGCCGAGCGGTGGGGCCACCACGGTCTGGGGCAGCTGGCGATCCGGGCTCGGCGGCCCGACGGCATGCTCCAGTGGGACACGGTCGTCGAGTTGGACGGCGCCGTCCGGATCCTGCCGCATGCGGCCAAACTCGATGAGCTCCTCGCGCCGCGCCGGCCTCGCATCGCAGCCGGCGGACACCTCGCCCCCGTTCGGGGCTCGGGCACCGACTTCGCCGACCTACGCCCCTACGTGCCCGGCGACCGGCTCCGCGACCTGTCGTGGACGGCCACCGCGCGGAGCGACCAGCCGTGGGTCGTGGTCCACCATCCGGAGCGGACCGCCTCGATCATGCTCCTGCTCGACGGGTTCGTCGAGGTCGGCACGCCGCCCGGATCGCTCGACCGGGCGGCCCGGGTTGTCTGGTCCATCGCACGCCACCACCTGACGGCGGGGGACCGCGTGGGTCTGGTCTCGACCGGATCCGTACCGACCTGGCTGTCGCCGGTCTCGGGTCGTCGTGCTCGGTGGCAGGTGCTCGACGCGCTCTTGACGGTGGGCGCGCACTTCGCGGGCGCTCGGGGGACCCGCCACCGACCGAGCGAGGTCCGACGATCGATCGTCCTGCCCGGCGACGCGGTCGTGTTGGGGGTGAGCCCGCTCCAGTCGGACGCCTTCGTGGCGACGGCGTTGCGCCATGCGCGTGTCGGCCGCCCGACGGCCGTGGTCGGCGTCGAGACCGCCGACCTCCTGGCTCCGTCCGACGACCGCGTCGAACTCGCGGCCCGACGCCTGTGGTCGGCCGAGGTCGATGCCCGGATGGCCCGCTTGGCCCGCGGCGGCGTGCCGTCGGTCCGTGTCGTCGACGATGCCGGCCCGGCCATCCACCTGCTGGCCGGTCGGATGTCGCGCCGGGCGAGGAGGTCGGCGTGAGCGTCGGGTCGCTTCGTGTCGTGGCATCGACGCTCGGACTGGGCGCGATGCTCGTCGCTGCGCTGTTGTCGGGCGGGTGGTGGTGGTTGGCCGCCGGCGTCGGAGCGGTGGCCGCGGTCGGCGCTGCCGCCGACCGTCACCTCGGTCACCCACAGGTGTTGGCGTGCCTCGCCACGTCGGTCGGGCTCGCGGTCGAAGGACACGAATGGTTCGTGCCCCTCCTCGTCGCCGGGACGATCGGGTCGATCGAGTTGGCCGCGGCGGCCGATCGGACGTCGATCGTCCGCCCACAGGTCCCGGGTCTGCGGTCGGCGGTCGTCGCCGGCGTGGGGTCGGCGATCCTGGCCGCGATGGTTCTCCTGGCCGGGCACCTGCCACTCGCCGTGGTGTCGGGGTCGGTGGTGGTCGCTGCCGCTGCGGGCGTCGTGGCCACACGCGTCATCGCCCGCTGAACTCTCGGCGCCTGGGAGTGTGCCGGATTCCACGTGCAATCCTTCGCTTCACTAATTAGCCTTGCGAAGTAATGGCACCTTCCCCTGCGCACCAGGCCGACGTCGCCCGGCTCCGGCTGGCCATCGTGCGGCTCGCCCGACGACAGCGCCAGCAGTCCGGGACCGGACTCACCCCGAGCCTGCAGTCGGCGTTGGCGATCGTCGACGTCCACGGTCCGCTGACGCTCGGTGAGCTCGCCACGGTCGAGCGGGTGTCGCCGCCGACGATCACGAGGATCGTGGCCAAGCTCGAGGAGATGGGTCTGGTCGCGCGCTCACCCGACCCCGACGACGGTCGCGTGACCCGGGTCGAGGCCACGACGGACGGACGTGAACAGTTGGCCGAGTCGCGCAGCCGGCGCGACGCGTGGCTGCGCGATCGGCTGGACGGTCTCGCCCCGGCCGACGTCGACGCGTTGGTCGCGGCGATCGAGCCGCTCGAGCATCTGCTGGCCGCAGCCGATGAACCCGAGGACCGGCCGTGACCCGACTCCGTTTCGCCGCGGGTGACACGTTCCGGTCGCTTCGTGTCCGCAACTACCGGCTGTTCTTCGTCGGACAGTTGGTGAGCCAGGCGGGCACCTGGATGCAGATGGTCGCCGTGATCTGGGTCGTCCTGCGCCTCACCGACGACGGGCTGGTCCTCGGCCTGGTCACCGCAACGCAGTTCCTCCCCGTCCTCCTGTTCGGCGCGTGGGGCGGCGTGGTCGCCGACCGCGTCGATCACCTCCGGTTCATGCTGATGACGCAGGTCGCCTTCACCGTGATCGCCGCCGCGTTCGTCGGCCTGGTGTTCACCGACAACCTCGGACTCCCGGCGATCTTCGTCCTCTCGACGCTGTTCGGT
>JBFIHN010000289.1:0-4739 GCA_041601775.1 Acidimicrobiales bacterium | reverse complement strand
CGACGCGCCCGCAGCCACGACGTTCCGCGACCACCTCGCCGGGGCGCCGTCGATCGTCGCCGACGACCTGCCGGGGACGGCGACGATGGCCCAACTGCTGGCCCTCGCTGCCGTCGCGCTCGCAGGGATCGTCGTCGGCCGCCGTTGGGGCGTCTGGGTCGCTGCGGGGGTCGGCACCGCGGCGCTCCTGGCGGCTCCGGTCGCGTTCGACGCGTCGATCGGGGTGGCGGTCCTCGTCTACACCACGATGATCGCGGCGCTGGGGTGGCGTCTGGCCATCCGACCGGACGAGGCGATGTCGGCGTTCGCGTTGGCTGTCGTCGCTCCGGTCTCGGTGGGCGCCGGGCTGGCGTCGGCGCCGCTGGCCATCGCGGCGACCGCGCTGGTCGCCGGCGTGTCGGTGGTCCTGGCACAACGGGCGTTGGCTGCAGCGTCGTCGAGCGCCTCGGTGTGGGTTGCTGTCGCGCTGACGACGGGTCTCGGGGGGTTGACCCTCGACGTGGTCCGCCTGGGGTTCTCGGGAAGCACTCCGGTGCTCACGGTCGCGATCGTGGCTGCGCTGGCATCGGCGACCGGACCGGCGATCGAGCGGCGGTACGGGCAGGACGAGAGCGGGGCCGCGCTCTGCGCCGATGTCGTGACCGGCGCCGCCCTGGTCCTGGCGGCCCTGGCTGCACCGACGCTCGACGTGGCGAGCGCCGTGGTCGCGTTGGTCGCCCTGGTGGCCGGCCTCCACGCCCTCCGTTCGGATCGTCGCCCGCTCCTCGGGGTGGCGATCGCCTCGGTCGTGGTCGTCACCTGGATGCGGCTCGCGATCGCCGAGGTGGCGCTCCTCGAGGCGTACACGCTGCCGTTGGCCGGCGCGCTGCTGGTCGGCGGCGCCAGCATCGCACCGGCGCACCGGTCGTCGTGGGTCCGCACCGGTGCCGGTCTGTTCGCCGCGCTGGTCCCGACCGCCGTCCTCGCCATGGGCGGCGACGAACTGACGAGGACGGTCGCCGTCGTCGTGGCGAGTGCCGCGATGGTGTTCTGGGGTGCGGTCGGCCGGGAGCAGGCGTCACTGGCGATCGGCGGGGTGGTCCTCGGCGCGGTTGCCCTGCGCCATCTCGTCCCGGTGGCCGACGCGCTCCCGCGCTACCTCGTGTTCGCCGTGGCCGGCATCGTCCTGCTGGCCACCGGCGCCACGTTCGAACAGCGTCGTGGCGACCTCCGGCGGGTCCGGGACGCGTTCGGTCAACTCGGCTGACGATGCCGCGTTCGCGGTGGCTCGATGCGGCCAGAAAGTCGGCGGAGCGAGCGCCGATCGACCTGCGCTCAGGAAGCGGAGGCCTGTTCCTTGGCCCAGCGGTAGTCGGCCTTGCCGGCAGGCGAGCGTACGACCGACTCGACGAAGACGAAGGCCTTGGGCAGCTTGTACCGGGCGATGTGGGTCGCGGCCTCGGCGATCAGGGAGTCCTCGTCCGGCGTGATGCCGTCGCGGCACTGCACGATGGCGACGACCTCGTTGCCCCACTTCTCCGACGGTCGGCCGGCGACCACGACGTCGAACACGTCGGGATGGTGGGCGAGGGCCTGTTCGACCTCTTCGGCGAAGATCTTCTCGCCACCGGAGTTGATGGTGACGGAGTCGCGTCCGAAGAGCTCGATGTCGCCTGCGGCGGTGAGGCGGGCTCGGTCACCGGGGACGGCGTAGCGCACACCGTCGATGACCGGGAACGTCCGGGCCGTCTTGTCGGCATCGCCCAGGTAGCCGAGCGGGACCCGACCCTGCTGGGCGAGCCAGCCGTTCCCCTCGTGACCGGCGTCGAGGATCTCGTCCATCTCGGCCGAGACCACGACCGCACCGGGTCCTGGGGTGAAGGTCCCGGTCGACGCCTTGGCGCCGGCCGCGGACACGTGGCTCATCTGGGAGCCCGTCTCCGACGCGCCGACGGCGTCCATGATCATCGCCGTGGGCAACTCGGCGAGGAAGCGGTCCTTGAGCGTCGAGTTGAGCGGGGCGCCACCCGACACGACGGCGAGCAGCGACGAGGCGTCGTACGAGCCCCGTTCGAGCGCGTCGACCAACGGTCGACCGAAGGCATCACCGACGATCAGCAAGATGTTGACGCCCTCGCGCTCGACGAGCTGCCAGACCTGCTCCGGATCGAGGCGCGTGACCTCGTCTTGGATCACCACCGTGTTGCCGGCGTTGAAGGCGTTGAAGGCCATCCAGTGACCGGCGCCGTGCATGAACGGAGGAGCGGGGAGCATCTTGGCTCCACCACCGTTGGCGGCGTTGGCGATCACGGCGTCGAGCGAGTCGTACTCCTGGCCCGACGCCAGGTCGCGCCCGCCCATCGAGCCCATGTAGATGTCGGCCTGACGCCAGAGCACGCCCTTGGGCATGCCGGTCGTGCCGCCGGTGCAGAGGATGTAGAGGTCGTCGGGCGAGCGTTCGACGTCGGGGCGCGTCGGCGCGGCGGCCGCGATGGCGTCTTCGTAGGCGATCGCCCCGTCGAGGAGCGGTTCGTCGCCGACCTGGATCAGGGTCTTGAGCTGGGGGAGATCCGGCAGGACGGCGGCCAGGGTCTCGGCGAAGCGACCGTCGAAGACGATGGCGCCGGCCTTGCAGTTGTCGAGCAGGTAGCGGAGCTCCTCCTCGACGTAGCGGTAGTTGACGTTGAACGGGGCGACGCGGGCCTTGAAGCCGGCGAGCATCGTCTCGAGGTACTCGTTGCCGTTGTAGAGGTAGACGGCCACGTGGTCCTGGTGCGTCTCGTGGCCTCCGAGGCCCTCGCGCGACGAGTGGGCACCGAGGCCGGCCTGGTGCAACACGTTGGCGAGCTGGTTCGACCGCCGATCGAGGTCGGCGTAGGTGAGGCGCATGTCGCCCCACACGATCGCCTCCCGGTCGGGAACCGCGGCTGCGACTCCCTCGAACACGTCTGCGAGATTGAAATCCACCGTCTTGGCCCCCTGATGTCCTGTGTTCTCGTGGACGCTATGACCGTTTGACCGACCCGACCCAATCGAGCCAGACGGTTCGACCGGTCTAGGAGAACCAGATGCGCTGGTGCTCGCGGCTCTGTTCGTGGAGGAGGAGCGCGACGAGCAGGATCTCGAACATCAGTGACAGGATCCCGGTGCCGAGCACGCCGTTCACGCCACCGAGGAACACGAACCGGAGCACGAAGGGAGAGAACGCCATGACCAAGCCGAGTTGGTACCCGACCTTGCGCTCGTTGGCGATCAGGTATCCCGCCGCGACCTTGCCCGCCACGATGGCCAGACCGAAGACATTGAAGACGGCACCGAAGAGCGCGTCGAACGCGGCGCTCACGTACAAGAGCATCACGGCGTTCCCGAGCGTCTGGGGCAGTGAGTGATTGATCCACCGACGGGTCTCCATGGCTGACAGTCTCGCAGGCGTCGCGCTCGGCGCCGGATCAGGACGGCGGATGCGGCCGCTGACCGTCGACCGCCCCAAGGTGCTCTGCCCGGTCGACGGTGTGGCGCTCATCGACCACGCGATCACCCGCCTCGGCGCGGTGACCGGCGACATCGCGGTCAATGCCCATGTCTCCCAGCCGTCGCTCTCGGCCCACCTCGCCGGCCGGGTCCGCGTGTCGGTCGAGTCCGGCGAGCAGTTGGGGACCGCAGGAGCACTCGGCCGTCTCCGCTCCTGGATCGACGGACGACCCACGGTCGTCGTGAACGGCGACACCTGGTGCCCGGGTGGCATCGACACCCTCGTCGACGGATGGGACGAGACGTCGATCCGGATCCTGGTCGCGGGTCACGAGCCGTTCGGTCCCCGGTCCCGGATCGCCGGTGCGCTCCTGCCGTGGTCCGACGTGGCCGCCCTCGAGCCGGTGCCCACCGGGCTGTGGGAGGTGTCGTGGCGTGCGGCGCTGGATGCGGGACGGATCGAGTCGGTGCACCACGACGGCCCCTTCGTCGACTGTGCGACGCCGGGCGACTATCTCGCCGCCAACCTCCAAGCGGCGGGTGGATCCTCGATCGGTGCCGGTGCGGTCGTCGACGGCACGGTCGTGGACTGCGTCGTGTGGGACGGCGCCGTTGTCCACGCCGCCGAACACCTCGAGCGGGCCATCCGGACCGACACCGGCCGGACGGTGCTGATCCGCGACTAGCGACGGCGGGGACGGTCGACCGGGGTCGCCTCGTGGTTCGCTCGCAGCTGGCCGCAGGCCGCGTCGATCTCGGTTCCGCGGTTCTGTCGGACCGTGGCGTTGACCCCGGCGGCGCGGAGTCCGTCGCGGAACGCCCGCACGCGCTCGGGCGTCGAGCCCCGGACGGCGTAGCCGGGCGTCGGGTTGAGCGGGATCAGGTTGACGTGGGCCCGCACGGTGCGTGCGGCGTCGGCGAGCTGCGAGATGTCGATGTCCCGGTCGTTGACGCCGTCGATCATCGCCCACTCGAACGACAGCCGTCGATGCGTCGCGTCGACGTACTCGGCGCAGGCGCCGAGCAGGCGCTCGATCGGGTAGGTGCGGTTGAGCGGAACCAGTTGGTCGCGGAGGTCGTCGTTGGCGGCGTGGAGGGACACGGCGAGGTTGACCGGCAGCGACGCCCGGGTGAGCCGCTCGATGCCCGGCACCACGCCGACGGTCGACACGGTGATGTGCCGCGCCGACAACCCGATCGCGCCGTGGATCCGCTCGACCGCCGCCCACATCGTGTCGTAGTTGGCGAGCGGCTCGCCCATGCCCATGAACACGACGTTGGAGAGCCGG
>JBFIHN010000288.1:0-4747 GCA_041601775.1 Acidimicrobiales bacterium | reverse complement strand
CTTCGGTGCGGTCGTCGAACGCGTGGTCCTCCGGGGGCTGCGGGGCACGTCCGAGGTCATCCGCTTGATCGTGTCGGTCAGCCTGCTCTTCGGCGTGTACCAGGCCGCGGTCCTGATCTTCCCGCCCGGCGTCGGGCGACGTATGCCCGGCTTCTTCGACGGCCGAGCCATCGACCTCGGGGTCGTGAACCTGACCTGGCACGACGCCGCCACCGTGCTGGCGGCCCTGGTCACTGCGGTCGTGCTCCGCGTGCTGCTCTTCCGCACGCGCCTCGGGGTGAGCATGCGGGGCGTGGTCGACGATCCCGATCTCCTGCGGCTCACCGGCGGGCGACCCGACCGTGCTGCCATGTACTCGTGGTCGATCGGCACGGCCCTGGCCGGCCTGGCCGGGATCCTGCTCGCCGGGAGCCAGGGTTCGCTGTCGCACATCCCGCTCACCCTGCTCGTGGTGAACGCGTACGCAGCCGCGCTCTTCGGCCGGCTCAAGAGCCTCACCCTGACCTTCGTCGGTGCCCTGGTGATCGGCCTGGCCGAGGCCTACGCCATCGGCTACCTCGACCTGAGCCGGCCGGTCACCTCCTTCGCCGGACGTTCGATCGCTCCGCCGCTGTCGCTCGCGGGCATCCGACCGGCCATCCCGGTGATCGCGCTCTTCATCGTGCTCTTGTTCCTCCCACCGCTGCGTCTACGGGCCGGGGGCCAGCTGCACTCGCGCGAGGAGATCCCGTCGCCACCGGTGCGCCGGTGGCTCATCGCCGTGGTGCCCGTCGGCCTGCTGTGCCTCGCCGCCGGCTCGCTGTTGCCCGCACTGCGTACCTTCCAGCTCGGCCAGGGGCTCGCCCTGGGCATCGTGATGCTGTCGCTCGTCCCCCTCATCGGCTACGCCGGACAGATCTCGCTCGCACCGATGGCCTTCGCCGGGATCGGCGCCGTCGCGATGGGCGCATGGGGCGGGGACGGGAACCCGATCGTCCTCGTCGCCGCCGTCGCGGTGTCGGCCGCTGCCGGCGTCGCCGTGGCGTTGCCGGCACTTCGCCTCCAGGGGTTGTACCTCGCGCTGGGGACGGCGGCCTTCGCCGTCGTCATGGACCAGCTGTTCTTCAACCAGGGGCTCTTCCTCCCCAACGGGAACCGTGCCGTGCCCCGCGTGGACCTCGGACCGGTCTCGACCGACGGTGACACGGCACATCTCGTCCTCCTCGGCGTGGTCTTCTGCCTGGTCGCCACCGTGGTCGTGGTCATCCGGGGCAGCGAGTACGGCCGCCGGTTGCTGGCCATGAAGTCGTCGCCGTCGGCCTGCGCGACGCTCGGCGTCAACCTCACCAGTACCAAGCTGTCGGTGTTCGCCCTGTCGGCCGGCATCGCCGGGCTCGGCGGGGCGCTCTACGGCGCCCAACTCCGATCGGTCAGTCCGACCACCTTCCAGTTCCTCCAGTCGTTGCCGATCGTCCTGTTGGCCGTGATCGGCGGTATCGGCGGCGTGGGTGGTGCGCTCTTCGGCGGCGTCGTCTATGCGCTGTCGTTCCTGATCCTCCCCGAGCTGGTCCCCAGCCTGCGGACCGTGCTCACGCTCGGTCCCGCCCTCGCCGGCGTCAGCCTGGGCCGGAACCCGAACGGCGCCGTCCACGAGACCGTGCGGAGCATCCGGAACCGACGCTCCACCGCCGCGGCGACCCCCGGAGCGACCGACGAGCACACGAACGCTGCGCTCGAACGCATGGGGCTCGACGGCTTCACCGACGCGGACCGTGTCCGACTCGACCGCGCGCTCGGCGTGACGGTGCGGCCATGACCGGCGTCGGTCTCGAGGCCAGGGACATCACCGTCCGTTTCGGCGGTCACGAAGCGCTCCGTCGCGTGGACCTCGTCGCGCCACCCGGCCAGGTCACCGGACTGATCGGACCCAACGGCGCCGGCAAGACGACGCTGTTCAACGTGCTGTGCGGCCTCCAACGCGCGGTGTCGGGCGACGTCGTGCTCGATGGCCACCCGCTCACGAAGCTCGCACCACACCACCGCGCGCGGCGGGGCCTGGCCCGCACCTTCCAGCGGCTCGAGACGTTCACGCTCCTCTCGGTGCGCGAGAACGTGCTCGCCGGCGCCGAGTTCCGCCGTCGCTGGGCCACGGCGGACTCCTCGCCGTCGACCATCGCCGACGAACTGCTCACGCGGCTCGAACTCGACGACGTGGCCGATGCCCGCGTCGACACCTTGCCGACCGGGCGGGCCCGGCTCGTCGAGCTCGCCCGGGCGTTGGCCGCGGCACCGACCATGCTCCTGCTCGACGAGCCGTCGTCTGGGCTGGACGAGCGCGAGACCGAAGCGCTCGGCAGCGTGCTCCGCGAGGTGGCCGACCGCGGCCCCGGCATCCTCCTCGTCGAACACGACATGGCCCTGGTCATGTCGGTGTCCGACGAGGTCACGGTCCTCGACTTCGGCACGGTGATCGCCTCCGGCGCCCCCGACGCCGTGCAGGCCGACCCGATCGTCCAGGAGGCCTACCTCGGCGTGTCGACCGTCGAGCGGGCGCGCGTCCGGCCCGGACACCAGATCGCCCCCACGGCCGAGGTGGTCGTGGCCGTCGAGGACCTCCATGCCGGCTACGGAGGCATCGACGTGGTCGAGGGTGTCGACCTCGACCTGCACGCGGGTGAGGTGTTCGCCGTCGTGGGTCCGAACGGAGCAGGCAAGACCACGCTGCTCGGCGCCATCGCCGGGCTGGTCCCGCTGAGCGCCGGGAGCGTGCGGATCCTCGGCCACGACGTCGAGCGCGCATCGGCCGACGAACTCGCCCGCGCCGGCCTCTGTCTCATCCCCGAAGGGCGCGGGGTGTTCCCGAATCTCACGGTGGCCGAGAACCTGTGGCTGACCACGAGCACCGGCGTCGAGCGACGGGAGGTCGAGGCCGTGGCCTACGACAACTTCCCCCGCCTGGCCGAGCGCCGCAACCAACTCGCCGGGACCATGTCCGGCGGCGAACAACAGATGCTCGCCATGGCGCGTGCACTCGGCTGCAACCCTGGACTGTTGATCCTCGACGAACTCTCGATGGGGCTGGCGCCGCTCGTCGTGCAGTCGCTCTACGACGAGGTGCAGCGGCTCGCGCAGTCCGGCCTGACCATCTTGGTGGTCGAGCAGTTCGCGCACGAGATCCTCGGCGTGGCGGACCGTGCCGCCATCATGCTCCACGGCCGGATGGGGATGCCGGCCGCTCCTGGCCAGATCGCCGACCGTCTGGCCGACGCCTACCTCTCGGGCACGACCGCATGAGCCGCCATCGCGCGCAGCCACCCAGATCCGCTTGCCGCCGCCGTGGCACCATGACCCACAGGGGAACGAAGACGCATGACTGAGCCGACCACGAACACCGGCGACGACCGCCTCGACCGCTTCGACGCGGCGCTCGAGCAGATCGGGCACCGGGCCAGCGCCCACGACCGTCGGTGGGCGCTGCTGGGCCTGCTCGCCATGGCCGCCGGGATCCTCGTGACCATCGCCGCCTATGTCACGTCGACCAACCAGGCCGCGACCGGCGACGTGATCGAGGCCGTCGTGCTGGGCCTCGTCGGGGTCTGTGTCGTCGTCGCCGGCGCGGCGGTGTTCGTCCGGTTCTCGCTCACCGAGTTCCTCCGTTTCTGGATGCTGCGCATGTTGCTCCAGGAATCTGGGACCGCGACGTCGAAGGACCGTTGATGTCACTACTCGAGGTGCGCGGAGTCAATGTCCAGTTCGGTGGGCACAAGGCGGTGCGCGATGTCGATCTCGACGTCGACGCCGGCATGGTCACCGGTCTGATCGGCCCCAACGGTGCCGGCAAGACCACCACGTTCAACGTCATCACGGGACTGCAGGACACCGTCTCGGGCACCGTCGTCGTCGACGGCACCGACATCTCGACCAAGAAGGCCCATCAGCGGGCCCAACTGGGGATCGCACGGACGTTCCAACGCCTCGAGGTGTTCGGTTCGCTCTCGGCTCGCGACAACATCCTCACGGCGGCCGAGATCCGCAAGTCGTGGTCCCGTGACCGATCCTTCGACCCGCGGGCCGAGACCGAGCTCCTGATCGACCGCGTGGGCATCCGCGCAGTCGCCGACGAGCGCGTCGATGCCATGCCCACCGGCCTCGCCCGGCTCGTCGAGCTGGGACGGGCGCTCGCCACACGACCCCGTGTGCTGCTCCTCGACGAACCCGCGTCCGGTCTCGACGAGACCGAGTCCGAGTCGTTCGCGCAGCTGCTGCTCGACCTGGCAGCCGACGGCATGGCCGTCTTGATGGTCGAGCACGACGTCCAGATGGTCATGAAGGTCTGCAGCCTCGTGCACGTCCTCGACTTCGGCGCCATCCTCGCCGTCGGGACGCCGAACGAGATCCAGAACGACGCCGCCGTGCTCGACGCCTACCTCGGGTCCAGCGCTTGACCGCACTGTTGGAGCTCAAGGACCTCCGAGCGTCGTACGGACGCATCGAGGTACTCCACGGCGTCGATCTCGTCGTGCCGGAGGGCTCGGTGGTCGCGCTGCTCGGCCCCAACGGGGGAGGCAAGACCACGACCCTCAAGGTGGCGTCGGGCCAGATGGCGGCAACGGCGGGGTGCGTCCATCTGGCGGGCCGCCACATCAACGGCGCCAGCCCCGACGCGCTCGCTCGTCTCGGTGTGTGCACCATCCCCGAAGGCCGCGGCGTGTTCCCGAACCTGACGGTGAAGGAGAACCTGCGGATGGTGACGTACTGCGGCGCGCCG
>JBFIHN010000287.1:0-4844 GCA_041601775.1 Acidimicrobiales bacterium | reverse complement strand
GCCGCATGCAACAGCCCGCGGACGCAGTGCGCGAGGGTGCCGGGGCGGTCGGCGTCGCAGGCCAACGAGAGCAGTTCGGGCCCGGGGTCGGCGACCCGGTCTCCGGCGCCGTCGCCGACGAATCCGGGAGCGGTTGCCGTCATGAGGGTCGCGGCGCCGAGGAGGGTCTCGACGCAGACGGCGCCTTCGGGCCCCGACCCTTCACGACGGTCGTGGACGGCACGCAGCATCCGGGCGATCGATTCGGCCCGCTCGGCGTAGCGGCCCAGCCAGAACAGGTTCTCGGCGGCGCGCGACGACAGCGACGCGGGGTCGGTGGCCGTGGTCGGGGGACCGGCGCGGAGCCAGAACTCGCTGAGGTTCTCGGGTTCCGACGCCAGGACCCAGGTGTCCTTGCTGGTCGCACCCGACTGGTTCGAGATCCTCAGGGCGTCGGCGGTGGGCGCGACGCGGGTGAGCCCACCGGCCATGACGACGTACGACTCGCCGCGTGCGACGGCGAAGGTGCGCAGCGTGGAGGGTCGCGGGAGGACGACGCCGTCGACCATCGTCGGGACCGTCGACAGCCGCAGCTGTTCCTGGCCGACCCAACGGTGGGGGTGGGCCTCGATGCGCCGGCGGAGATCGTCGAGTTCGTCGGTGGAGAGCTCGCACCCGAAGCGTGCGGTGGAACCGACCTCGCGCCCGATGGGTTTCACGACCATCGACGAGAGGTTGGTGAGCACGTGCGAGCGGGCGTCGTCCTCGCCGCACCACCACGTGGTGATCGACGGGAGGAGGAGCTCCTGTCCGAGGTAGTGCTCCGCGATGGCCGGGAGGAACGGCAGGAGCCCGGCGTTCTCGAGCACCCCCGAGCCGAGGGGGTTGACGACCGCGACGGTGCCGCGACGCGTGGCCTCGACCAGTCCGGGCACGCCGAGCTGGGAGTCGGGGCGGAGCTCGAGCGGGTCGCACCACTCGGCATCGACGCGCCGCAGGATCACGTCGACCGGTTCGAGGCGACCGAGTGCCCGCAGGTGGACCTGTCCGTCTCGCACGGTGAGGTCACCGCCCTCGACGACCGGATAGCCGAGGTACGACCCGACGTAGGTGTGTTCGAACGACGTCTCGGCCTGCGCTCCCGGGGTGAGCACGACGATGCGGGGGTCGTCGGTGCGCGCCGTGGCGGCCACGCGCTCGAGCGCGGCCCGGAGGCTGCGGAAGTACGGAGCGACCCGGTGCACCTGGCTGTCGCGGTAGAGGCTGGGGAAGACCCGCGACAGCATCACCCGGTTGGCGAGCGCGTAGCCGGCGCCCGACGGGGCCTGGGCCCGGTCGGCGAGGACGACGGCCGATCCGTCCGGCGACCGTCCGAGGTCGGCCGCGTAGGTGAGCAGTTGCTGGTCGGCGCCGGTGGTGATGCCGTCGCACGCGCGGAGGAAGCCGGGGTGGGCGAAGACGACCTCCGGCGGGATCAGCCCTCGTTCGAGCAGCTGGCGCGGTCCGTAGAGGTCGCGCAGGACGAGGTCGAGCAGCACCGCACGCTGGATGACCCCCGACTCGATCTCGGTCCAGTCGGCCGACGGCACGAGCGTGGGGAGCGGGTCGAGCGGCCACCGGGTGGTGATGCCCCGCTCGACCAGCCGGTAGCTGATGCCCTCGTCGTCGAGCATCCGGTCGAGCACCGAGGTGCGCCCGGCCAACTCCGAGGTGCCCAGACCCTCGAGCGCGCCGACCGCGTTGGCCCAGTGGTCGCGCAGGGTGCCGTCGTCGCGGACCAGGGCATCGTGCCGGTCGGCGTCGGGGCGGTACCGCTCGAACAGCGACTGCGTGAGTTCCAGGGTCATGAGCGTTGGCGCTCGAGTGTGGCGATCGGGACCGGAACTCCTCCGGCAGTCACCGCATGTCGAGGGCCGCAGGATACCCGTGGTCGACCGGCCGGTAGCCTCGGACCATGCGCCGTCGACCCACCTGGCTGATCCTCGGGAGCGCCGTGGTCCTCGCCGGCGCGCTCTTCACCGACCTCGGCGTGTTCCCGCTGATCGTCGCGGTGCTGGCCAGCGCCATGATCTTCAAGGCCGGGTTCGCGCTGTTGGGGGGCATGTCCCAGCCCCTGCCCGAACCGCCACCGGCGGGCGAACTCCGCAAGGTGAAGATCCAGTTCCGGTGCTCGATCTGCGGGTCCGAGGCCCGGATGACGGTGGCCAACGACGAGGTCCCCGAACCGCCCCGTCACTGTCTCGAGGACATGGATCTGGTCGCGCCGACGATGGAGTGACCGTCCACTTCGCATTGTGGATGATCCGCTACGACTGGTGATCGGAAAACCCGACGAATCGGCACTTTCCGCAAAAACCGCTTGCGTAATCCACAGGGGCAGGGATTCCACAGCGTGGGGATGACGTGGGGATGTTGGCGCGTGGTACACGGCCCGTTCACCGCTGTCGTCCCGGGTTCACCGTCGAGAGGGCCGCGACCCAGGGCTGACCGGGTGGTCAGGTGGTGGCGGGGAGTTGTCCACATGTTGTCCCCGAAATCGTCCGGTGCTGTGGATCCCGTCTCCGTGCCTGTGGACAACCAGTGGATTGCTGGATTGCCGTGTCCGGAGGGCTAGTGGAACTGGGTGGCGGTGACGATGCCGCCGAGCACGAACCCCAGGCCCAGGAGCAGGTACTTGTTGTCGGTCGCGCCCGGGAGCAGGCCGAGGTAGTTCAAGAAGATGCACAACCCGCCGAGGGCGAGCAGCGTGAACATCAGGACCGGGACCCAGGTGGGGCTGACCTTGAACTCCTGGGGGATCGGTGCGGTGTACCGGGCCGATGCGGTCTCGGGCTCGTGGGTCGAGTGGCCCTTCGAGATCGCGTGCCGGGCTCCGGACTGGACGCCGCCCTTCGGGGTCGTGCGTCCGCCCTTCTTCTTCCGGTCCTGTCGTGCCACGGCGGCGAGCGTACCGGCTGTACCGTCGTCGCGGTGACCGCACCCGGACCTCTGGACGCCCCAGTGCTCGCCGCGGTGGACATCGGCACGAACTCGGTGCACATGGTCGTGGCCCGGGTGTCGGCGAACGGGGGCGTCGAGATCCTCGAGCGCGAGAAGGAGATGGTCCGATTGGGCCGCTCCGGTGGGGACATGAAGGAGCTGTCGGCCGACGCGATCGATCGTGGCGTGGCCGCGTTGCGGCGCTGCAAGAGCGTGGCCGACGCCCACGGCGCCGAGCTCGCCGCGGTGGCGACGTCCGCCGTGCGCGAGGCGGAGAACCGCCGCGAGTTCCTCGATCGCGCCTACGACGAGGCCGGCGTCTCGGTCGAGGTGATCTCCGGATTCGAGGAAGCACGGCTCATCCATCTGGGGGTGCTCCAGTCGCTGCCGCTCTACGACGAGCGGGTGCTGTTGTGCGACATCGGCGGTGGGTCGACCGAGGTGCTCCTCGGCCGTGAGGGCTCGGTGCTCGAGAGCCGCAGTTTCCGCCTGGGTGCCATCCGTCTGACCGAGCGTTACCTCGCGAAGGAGACGGTCAAGCCGAAGCACGTCGCGCGGTGCCGCCAGCACGCGGAGGCGATGTTCGCACCGTTCGCCCTCGAGATCGCCCGTACCGGGTTCGACACCGTGGTCGGCGCGTCGGGGACGATCGAGACCATCGTGGCCATGGTCCTGGCCGAGCGCGGCGAGGGCGGTGCCCGCACCCACAACGGCGAGCGGATCCGGGCGAAGGAGATCACCGCGGCGGTCGAGCGGCTGATCGAGACCCCCGACGTCGCCGAGCGCGCCAAGCTCCCCGGCGTCGACGCCAAGCGTGCCGACATCCTCCTCGGCGGCGCCATCATCCTCGAGCAGTTCGTCGCGACCTTCGGCGTGGACGAGATCGTCTTCTCGGACTACGCGCTCCGCGAGGGCGTCCTGCTCGACCAGGCCCGTCGACGTGCCGGCGCCACGCTCCACCACCTGCGCGACCTGCGCCGCCGGTCGGTGGAACACCTCCTCGAGCTCTTCGACGAGCATCCCGACCACAGCCATGAGATCGCCCGCCTGTCGCTGCGCCTCTTCGACGCGCTGACCCCACTGCTCGGGTTCGACGCCGCCGGCCCCCAGGGCGTCGGCGCGGCCCGCGAGCTGCTCGAGGCCGGCTCGTTGCTGTGCAACGTCGGTGTCTTCATCTCGCACTCCGGTCACCACAAGCACAGCTACTACGTGGTGCGGAACTCCGAGCATCTGGCCGGTTTCACCGACCGCGAGGTCGAACTGGTCGCCCAGCTGGCCCGCTACCACCGCAAGTCGGCGCCCAAGTCCAAGCATGCGGAGTGGTCAGCGCTGCGGCGCGAAGACCGGGAGCTCGTCCGTCGCCTGGCGGCGGTGCTCCGGGTCGCGATCGGGCTCGACCGATCGCACACGGCGGCGGTCGAGGACGTGTCGGTGCGGGCCGACGACGCCACGGTGACCGTCACGCTGACGCCGCGTGCAGGTGCGTCCGTGGATCTGGAGGCGCACTCGGCCGAGCTGCGCCGGGGTCTGCTCGAAGACGTGATCGGTCGATCGGTCGAGGTCGAGATCGCCTGACCCGGGATCAGAGCGCGCGGGACAGGACCGCTCCCCGGTCGACTGCGTCGGCGAGCGCGGCGTCGGCGGCCATGAACAGCTCGTCCGGGGACGCGGCGTGATCCGGGAACGCGGCGATCCCGCCGGCGAGGCGGACCGGCACGGACGCGCCGCCGGCGAACTCGAAGGGATTGGAGGCGTCGCCGAGGATCCCGGTCATCAGCCGCTCCGTGGTGCTGACGTCGTGGGTGGGGAGGATGACCGCGGCCTCGCCGGCGTCGCTCAGCCCGGTCACGGCCTCGTCGGGGAGCAGGGCACGGATGCGGCCGACG
>JBFIHN010000286.1:0-4857 GCA_041601775.1 Acidimicrobiales bacterium | reverse complement strand
GCCGGGGTAGCCCTGGAGTGCGGCGATCGAGGTCACGTTGACGACGTGGCCGTCGCCGGAGTCGAGGAGGCGGGGGAGCAGTGCACGGGTCATGCGCATCAGCCCGAGGACGTTGGTCTCGAACATGGTCTGCCACTTGGCGTCGACGGCTTCGGCGAGCGGTTCGACGCCGACGGCGCCGCCGGCGTTGTTGACGAGCAGGCTGCAGCCGGCGATGGCGTCGCAGAACGCCTCGACCGACGCCGGATCGCTGACGTCGAGGCGCTGGGCCCGTCCGCCGATCTCGTCGGCGAGCGCCTCGATGCGGTCGACGCGACGTGCGCCGACCACGACGTCCCAGCCGTCGGCGGCGAGCATCCTTGCGGTCGACGCACCGATACCGGCGCTGGCGCCGGTGACCACGGCGACTCGGGGAGCAGACATGTCCGGAGGCTAGACATCGCCGGCGTGCGCGGCCGACCAGTGCCCGCGGACGAGCGGCTACCGGTCGTCAGTCGTCGTGGGCCGACCCGTCGCCCCCCGACGCCAGGTCCTCGTCGAGGTGCACCAGCTGGTCGATCTCGCCGCCGCGCCCGCCGAACTCGTTGCGGAGACTGATGGCGACCACGATGGCGCTGGCGGCGATGAACCACCAGCGGTACTCGGCCACGAAGTCCTGGAACGTGTCGATGGGCGACGAGAACGCGTCGCCGAGCACACGGATCAGGTAGAGGCGTCCGATGGTGCCGGTCAGGTTGAGGACGAAGAACCAGGCGATGCGCATGCCGGCGGCGCCGGCGAAGAGGCAGATGAAGTTGTTGGGGGCGATGACGACCAAGGGCCAGGCGGCCTTCCCGAACGCACCCTGGAAGCGGCGCAGCATCGGGCCGTACGTGGGGGCCTTGCGGTCCATCCACTCGAGTGCCCGGTCGCCGTACCAGTACCCCAGCAGGAAGAAGAGCGGATCGGACACCAGCAGCCGCATCGTCCCGACCAGGTAGTACTCGACCGCCCCGAGGTCGTCGGACACCAGGATCAGGTACCGGTTGATGCTGCTCAGGGCGATGAGCAGGAGGGGGTGGTCCTCCTGCAGGGTGGGCCACATCACGTTGGCGACGTTCGAGCAGATCACCAGGAACACCACCGGTGCCACCAGCAACTTCAGTGCATGCGGGCTCGGCGGGGTCCGGGCGGCTCGGCCGGGCCCGCTCGCGTCCCGGCTGTCGGCGTCGTCGCTCACCGCGGGGAGTCTGTCAGGCAGACGGTGCCGCCGTTGAGGCCCCGTCACCCCCGGATCGGGCCAGGGCACACCCGCCACGAGCCGCTGACCTCGTCAGCTGTCGGCGCAGGTCCCGGCTTCGGGGCGACCGCGGCGGTCCCTAGGCTCCCGAGCGGTGTTCCGCTTCGCCCTCCGTCCGCTGTGGATCGTGTCGCACGTCTTCGTGGCGTGTCTGGTCATCATGTGTATCAGCCTCGGGTTCTGGCAGTTGCGGCGCCATGACGAGCGCGTCGAGCGGAACGCGCAGGTGGTCGCACGGAGCGAGGCGCCGGTCGCCGAGCTCGGTGACCTGGTCGCCGTCACCGACGATCTCGAGTCGACCCGGTACCGGCCGGTGACCGTACGCGGCACCTACCTCACCGGGGCCGACCTGTTGATCGACAACCGGTCCAACGACGGGCTCCCCGGCGCCTGGGTGGTCACGCCACTGCGGACCGACGACGGCGACGTCGTCGCGATCAGCCGGGGATTCCTCGGCTTCGTGGAGGGAGAGCTGACGCCGCCCAGCCCACCGCCGGGGGCGGTGACGGTCACCGGTACGGCCCTGCCGTGGCGCGACCGCTGTGGCGTGCGAACCGACGACGACGGCGTCACCATCGGCGCCGCCTGCCTGTTCGAGGACGCGGTGGAGACCGTGGCCGGTGAGCCGGTCGCCCCGCTCGCGATCCAACAGGCGACCTCGACGGCGGACAGCCAGGGACTGGTTCCCGTGCCGCTGCCGGAGCTCGACGCCGGCCCCCACCGTGGCTACGCCGTGCAGTGGTTCATCTTCGCGACCATCGGTCTCCTCGGGTACCCGCTGGTCATCCGGAAGGTGGGGCACGACAAGGCGCGGGAGTCGGCGGCCGGGTCACCATGACCGACGACCTCCGCGACCGTGTGCTCGACGCCACCTTCGCCGAGGTCGCCGAGAACGGACTGCGCGGGTTGACCGTCGAGGCGGTCGCCACCCGCGCCGGGTCGTCGCGGGCGACGATCTACCGACACTTCCCCGGCGGACGGGAGGAGCTGGTCGAGACCACGCTCCGGCGCGAGGTCAGCCGCTTCTTCGCGACGTTGGCGGCGTCGGTGCCGGTCGACGGCGACCTCGTCGAGCGCATCGTCGCGCTGGTGGTCGGCGCCCGGTCCCTGCTCGGCGACCACGAGGTGCTCCAGCGACTGCTCGACGACGAAGCCGAGGCGCTGGTCCCGTCGCTCGCCACCGTCCAACCGATGATCCAGGACGCCCTCGTCGAGGTCCTGCGGTCCGAGCTCGCCGACGCCGTCCGCGCACGCGGCGCCGACCTCGAACTCGCCGCCGACCACGGTGCCCGCATGGTGCTCTCGTACGTGGGTGCGGCGGGCGGTTGGGACCTCGACGACGAGGCACGGGTCGTGGTGATGGTCCGGACCCGCATCCTCGCCGGCATCGTGTGACCAACGACACGTGGACAGTGAGACAAGATCAGCCTTAGTGTCTCAGGGTATATGGGGGCATTGCCGACAATCGACGCGAGCGGGACAAGCCGCGTCGACACGTCTTTCGGCGAGTCGGTCGGCGAGTCAGGCGACGAACGCGTCCGTCGGGCGACGCTCACCTGCATCGCCCGCTTCGGGCTGACGAAAACGACGCTCGACGACATCGCCCGAGAGTCCGGCGTGTCGCGAGCGACGATCTACCGCCGGTTCCCGGGAGGTCGCGACGTCCTGTTCCAGTCGGTGATCGTCCGGGAGATCGACCGGTTCTTCGCCGAGCTCGCACAGACCGTCGACGCGCTCGACGACCTCGAGGACATCGTCACCGCCGGCCTGAGCGCCAGCATGCGGTTCCTGTTCGAGCACGCGGCCCTGCGCACGATCGTGCAGATGGAGCCGGGGCTGTTGCTGCCGCAGTTCGCGTTCCATCGTCTCGACGTGGTCCTGCTCCATGCCGCCGGTTTCGCCGCACCCCACCTCGAACCCCACCTGGGCTCCGCGGACGATGCCTGGTCCGCCGCCGAACACCTGGTGCGCATCGTCTTGTCCTACGCCATGTACCCGAGCCCGTCGGTCGACCCGTTCGACGACGACTCCGTTCGGCGTCTGGTCCGCCATCACATCCTCCCCGGTCTGACGCCGGGATCCACCGACACCGACACAGAAGGAACACCATGACCGACATCGCGAACACCGAGAACGAGGCCATCGTCGGCCGCGAAGACCTCCACGACATCGAGGCCATCCTCTCGGTGGTCGGCACCGACGAGGGCGAGACCATCCGCGCCGTCCAGGACAATGCCGACGCTCTCTTCACCTGGAACTACGAGAAGGGCGAGCGCCCGGCGCTCAACCGCCTCTACGAGAAGTCCAAGACCTCGATGTGGAACGGCGAGACCGACCTCGACTGGTCGATCGACGTCGACCAGGAGCAGGTCGTCATGGCCAACGGTGGCGGTGCCACCGGCCTCGGCCCGGAGATGGACCTGTCCGGCACGCCGTTCGCCAAGTGGGGCGACAAGGAGTGGCTGCAGGTCGGCATCGAGTCGCAGAACTGGATGCTGAGCCAGTTCATGCACGGTGAGCAGGGTGCGCTCATCTGCACCGCCAAGATCGTCGAGACCGTCCCGTGGATCGACGCCAAGTACTACGCCGCCACCCAGGTCATGGACGAGGCCCGCCACGTCGAGGTCTTCGCCAAGTACCTCGACACCAAGCTCTCGGGTCACTACCCGCTCAACGCCCACCTGGGCCTGCTCCTCGACGACATCATCGAGGACTCCCGTTGGGACATGACCTACCTCGGCATGCAGATCATGGTCGAGGGTCTCGCCCTCGCGGCCTTCGGCTTCATCCACCAGATGACGACGGAGCCGTTGCTCAAGAAGCTCCTCCGTTACGTCATGTCCGACGAGGCCCGTCACGTGGCCTTCGGCGTGCTGTCGCTCAAGGAGTACTACGAGGAGCTCTCCGACGCCGAGATGAAGATCCGTCAGGAGTTCGCCTTCGAGGCCGCGGTCCGCATGCGCGACCGGTTCCTCCAGCAAGAGGTCTGGGCCCGCATGGGTCTCGACGTCAAGGAGGTCCTCCCGCTGGTCATGGCCGCGCCGGAGCGCGAGATGTTCCAGTCGATGCTGTTCGCCAAGATCGTGCCCAACTGCAAGAAGCTGGGCCTGCTCGACCGCAACGACGGCTGGCTGCGCCAGAAGTTCACCGAGCTCGGCGTGATCCAGTTCGAGGACTGGGCCGACACCGAGGAAGAGCTCGAGATCTTCCAGCTGGCCCAGGGCGAGATCGCCGGCCAGGCCGCCACCAACTGAGACCCCTCCCGCGGCGTGGGGAACGATTCGTCGACGAATCGTCGCCCCCCACGCCCAGCGCCGGGATTTCGGTGACGTGGGGCGCGCCAGAGGTGCGCTTCACGTCACCGGAACGGCGAGGGCGGCGGTGATCTCGGCGAGCACGGCTGCCGTCGATCGGATCCACCGCCCATAGGTCACCCGCAACACGTCCCACCCTGCCAGGTGGGCGACGTTCTGACGTCGGGTGTCTCGATCGTGGACGATGCGCCGGTCCCGGTGATCGGCGCCCTCGAGTTCGAGTGCGAGCCGGCGATCCGGCCAGGCGACGTCGAACTCGACCGG
>JBFIHN010000285.1:0-4892 GCA_041601775.1 Acidimicrobiales bacterium | reverse complement strand
GGCCGCGTGCCACGCGCCCTGCGCCGACGCCAGATCCTCGCGGTCGCCGAGCAGTTGTTCGCCGAACGGGGGTACGGCGCCACGTCGATGGACGACCTCGCCGCCCGCACTGGGGTGTCGAAGCCGGTGCTGTATGAGACCGTGGGCGCCAAGGACGTCGTGTTCGAGGCGTGCCTCGGGCGTGTCGCCGATGCGCTCGCCGCCCGCGTCGCCGCTGCGGTCGCCGACGCCGACCCCGCGGACGAGGCGGCCGGGCTGCGCGCCGGCGCGCTGGCCTGGTTCGAGTTCATCGGCGAACGACGCCCGTTGTGGGAGGCCCTGTTGTCCTCGAACGACGCGCCGACGACCGACGCCGTCGCAGCGATCCGCGCTCGCCAGGACGGCTTCGTCGCCGAACAGTTGCGTGCGGGCGCCGCGGCCCGAGGGGTTGCGGTCGACACCGTGTTGGTCGGTGCGGTCGCCACCGCCATGAACGGCGCGTTCGAGGCGTTGGGGCGGTGGTGGCACGACCACGACGACCGTTCGGCCGACGAGCTCGCGGACCTCTACACCGCGCTGGTGCTCCCTGGCCTCACCGGCATCCTCGACCCGTCTGCGACCGGAGCGCAGCCCACCGTCCGGGCCGGATGACGGGCGGGCCGAGGTGCTAGCAAGGGGGCATGAAGCTCTCGATGACACTGAACTACTCCGGTGACCCCGTCTCGGCTGCTGCCACTGCTGCGGACTACGAGCGTGCCGGCGTCGACATGATCTGGGTGGCCGAGCTGTACAGCTTCGATGCCGTCAGCATCCTCGGCTACCTGGCGGCCAAGACCGAACGCATGGAGCTGGCGTCGGGCATCTTCCCCATCTACTCGCGCACCCCCGCCCTCACGGCCTCGACCGCCGCCGGCCTCGACGCGGTGAGCAACGGGCGCTTCGTGCTCGGCCTCGGGGCGTCGGGACCGCAGGTGATCGAGGGGTGGCACGGCGTGAAGTACGACAAGCCGCTGACGCGGACCCGTGAGCTCATCGACATCTGCCGGATCGTCTGGAAGCGCGAACGCCTCAGCTACGAGGGCAGCGCCTACACCCTGCCGCTGCCCGAGTCGGAGGGCACCGGACTCGGCAAGCCGCTCAAGTTGATCAACCACCCCGTCCGCGAGGACATCCCGGTCTGGATCGCGAGCCTGGGCCACAAGAACGTGGCCATGACCGCCGAGGTCGCGAACGGCTGGCTGCCGGTCTTCTTCCATCCCGACAAGGCCCGCGACGTGTGGGGCGAGGACCTCGACGCCGGGATGGCGAAGCGGGACGAGTCGCTCGGCCCGTTGCAGATCGCGGCCGGTGGCACGGTCGCCATCACCGACGACAAGTCGGTGGCCGAGGGCATCCGGGAGTTCGCCCGGCCGATGACGGCCCTCTACGTCGGCGGTATGGGCGCCAAGGGCAAGAACTTCTACAACAACATCTTCCAGCGCTACGGCTACGAGGAAGAGGCAGCCAAGATCCAGGATCTCTACCTGGAGGGCAAGAAGGACGAGGCCGCGGCGCTCGTGCCCGACGACTTCCTCGACTCGACCGCCATGGTCGGCGACGAGGGCTGGGTCAAGGAACGCATCGAGGCCTACCGCGCCGCCGGCGTCACCCACCTGCAGATCACCCCGGTCGGCGACAAGCCCCTCGAGATCATCGAGAAGGTCAAGGCCTGGGCTGAGTAGTGCCGGCCACGCCGCAGGGGCCCTATGAGCGGCTCGGGGTGCTGGCCAAGCAGTCGGTCGAGATCGGCGACGGTCTCGTCCACCACGAGTTGTTCACCATGCAGGGCCTCCTGACGATCCTGTGGCACGGTCCGCCCGACGCCGAGCGGGCGGTCGTGGCCGTCGGCGGCGCCATGGGCGGACTCCTGGGTCCGGCGGACGGTCTCTACCACGACCTCGGCGTTCGCTTCGCGGCCGAGGGCATCGCCACCCTGCGGGTGTCGTACCGCGCGCCGAACGACTTCAACCGGTGCGTCCACGACGCGCTGGCTGCCGCCGACGTCGCCGCCCGGCAGGGCGCCCGCCGCTTCGTCACCGTCGGGCACTCGTTCGGGGGAGCCGTCGCCGTGCAGCTCGGGATGGCGATCGGCGACTACGCGGCGGGTGTGGTCACCCTGGCGACCCAGTCGGCGGGATGCGAGGACGCCGAGGGTCTGGGCGAGACGCCGCTGCTGTTGTTCCACGGCGACCAGGACGAGATCCTGCCGCCGTTCGCGAGTGAGGTCGTGCACCAGCTCGCCGGCGGCCAGGGTGAACTCGTGGTGCTCCCGGGCGAGGGGCATCTGCTCTCGGGTGCGGGCGACGTGCTGCGCGATCGGCTCACGGCCTGGATCCCGGAGCGACTGGCCGGCTGATCCGCGCCGCGCGACGACGATCTCGGCCCCGATGTCGCGCATCTCGGTCGATGTGTACAGGTGTGACACATTCGTTCCTCTGTGGGTTTGCGGCGACTGTGAGTGGCGGGCGAAACTCGGATCCGAGCCCGCGAAGATCCACCCGGAGGAACGCAATGCCCACCGTGACCGTCGCCGGCCAAGAGGTGCACGTGGTCGATCGCGGGAGCGGCGACCCGGTGCTGTTCCTCCACGCCTTCCCGTTCAATGCGGCGATGTGGGAGTACCAGTACGCAGACCTCGAGGCTGATCACCGAGTGGTGGGCATCGACCTGCCCGGCTTCGGATCGAGTCCTGCACCTGCGGAACCCAAGCAGGCCTCGATGGGGGCGTGGGCGGAGATCGTCGCCGCAGTCATCACCGAACTCGGTCTCGAACGCCCGACGGTCGTCGCGGCGTCGATGGGCGGCTACCTCACCTTCGAGTTGGTCCGCCGTCACGGCGACCTCCTGGGCCCGCTCGTGCTCGTCGCGACCCGTTCCAAGTCCGACGACGTCGACACGTGGGAGAAGCGCACCGAGCAGCAGAACGCGCTCGCCGGCGGCGAGGACATCGCCACCCTCGCCAAGGGCATGGTCGACAACCTGCTGTCGCAGACGTCGCTCGACCGCCCGGAACTGGCCGACTACGTGCTCGCCCTCATGCAGCACAACCTGCCCGAGGGCTGGATCGCGGCGCTCGAGGCCATGAAGAACCGTCCGGACGCGATGAGCGCCCTGCGCGGCCTGACGAACCCGACGCTGGTCGTCGCGGGTGAACTCGACCGGGTCACGCCGCTGGCCGAGTCGAACCTGATCTCGAGCCTCGTCACCGACGGCGAGCTCGTGATCGTCAAGGACAGCTCGCACCTCCCCAACATCGAGAACCCGCAGGCGTTCAACGCCGCCCTCCGCTCGTTCCTCGTCAAGAACGCCGAGGCGGCGGCGGCTCCCGCCGAAGCCGAGGTCGACGGTACTGAGGTCGACGGTACTGAGGTCGACGGTACTGAGGTCGACGGCACCGAGGTCGACAGCACCGCGACGGCCGGCGCCGACGACTCAGCCGCGTAGCGCGCGGTAGCGGCGCAGCAGCGCCGTCGTGCTCGAATCGTGGTTGCCGTCGCGGCCGGAGCGGATCTCGTCGGCGATGGTCGTCGCCAGGGCCTTGCCCAGTTCGACACCCCACTGGTCGAAGCTGTTGATCCCCCACAAGAAGCCCTGTGCCGCGACCTTGTGTTCGTAGAGCGCGATCAGCTGCCCGAGCACCGACGGCGTGAGCCGCGGGGCCAGGATCGTCGTGGTGGGCACGTTGCCCGGGAACGTGCGGTGGGGCACCAGCGCCGGCGCCACGCCGGACGCGGCCACCTCCTCGGCGGTGCGCCCGAACGCGAGCGCTTCCGACTGCGCGAGCAGGTTGGCGGTGAGCAGGTCCTGATGGTCGGGGGCGGTGGCGGAGTCGTCGGTCGGGCGGGCGAAGCCGATGAGGTCGCACGGGACGAGCGTCGTCCCCTGGTGGAGGAGTTGGTAGAAGGCGTGCTGGCCGTTGGTGCCCGGTTCGCCCCACACGATCGCGCCGGTGTCGTACCCGACGGTCTCGCCGTCGACGGTGACGCGCTTGCCGTTCGACTCCATCTCGAGCTGTTGGAGGTAGGCGGGGAAGCGGGCGAGGACGTCGCTGTAGGGGAGGACGGCCTGGGTCTGGGCGCCGAAGAAGTTCCGGTACCAGAGGTTCAACAACGCCATCGTCACCGGCACGCTCCCGATCGGGTCGCCGGCGACGTGCTGGTCGATCCGATGGAACCCGTCGAGGAACTCACCGAAGGCCTGCGGACCGATGCCGAGCATCAGCGACAGCCCGATCGCCGATTCGACCGAATACCGACCGCCGACCCAGTCCCAGAAGCCGAACATGTTGGCGGGGTCGATGCCGAAGTCGGCCACGGCCGCGCCGTTGGTCGACAACGCGACGAAGTGAGCCGCGACATCGGCGTCGTCGCCGAGTTCGTCGAGCAGCCATCGCTTGGCGTGCTCGGCGTTCGACAAGGTCTCGAGGGTGGTGAACGACTTCGACGCGACGATGAACAGCGTCGTGGCCGGATGGACGGCGTGCAACGTCTGGGCCAGGTCGTCGCCGTCGACGTTCGAGACGAAGTGGAGCGCGAGGTCGTCCCGCACCCATGTGCGCAACGCCGTCGCCGCCATCGCCGGTCCGAGATCGGACCCGCCGATGCCGATGTTCACGATCGAACGGATCGGCTCGCCGGTCGATCCGACCCAGGCGCCGCCGCGGACCCGCTCCGCGAATGCCGACATACGGTCGAGCACGTCGTGTACCCCGGCGACCACGTCGACACCGTCGACCACGAGGGAGTCGCCACGAGGACGGCGGAGCGCGGTGTGGAGGGCCGGACGGTCCTCGGTGGTGTTGACGTGCGTGCCGTCGAACAACGCCGCGAAGTGTGTGGCGAGGTCGCGGTCCACGGCGAGCCTGCGCAGCAACG
>JBFIHN010000284.1:0-4925 GCA_041601775.1 Acidimicrobiales bacterium | reverse complement strand
TGGCGGTAGGCAACCAACGGGCCTGCACTGAGGTCATCGCACCGGGCCCGGAAGGGATACGGGTCGACGGAAGGAAAATCCGCGATCAGTCGTCGTCGTCCTGATCGTCGTTCTCGTTCTGCCCGGTCGCGTGGTCCTTGTCCGTTTTGTGTCCAGCAGCAGTGGTGGTCGTCGGCGCCTCGTCCCGGTCTCCGGTCGTTCCTGGCGGCGCAGCCTTGCCGGGGTCGGTGGGCGTGCCGGGGTCGGTGGGCTCGCCGGGGTCGGTGGGCTCGCCGGGGCCGGTGGGCTTGGGGTCGGTGGGCGTGGCGGGTCGCCCCGGCGTCGCGGGAGTTGCAGGACCGTCGCCCGGGGCGGCCGGAGTGGCCCGGGGGGTGTCGTCGGTGCCGGGGGTGGCTGGTGTGGCCGGCTCGCCGGCCGCACCCGGGGTGGCTGGTGTGGTTCCGCTCTCGCCGGCGGTCCCCGGTGACCCGTCGGTTTCCACCCTGTCGCCGGTCCGGGCGTCGCCGTCGGGAACGTCGATGCCCACGACGTCGGCGACCGAGCTCACGACCCGCTGTGCCGGTGCGGGCAGGCGATCGTCGGCGCCGAGGCCGGCCACGACGACGGCGGCGGCGGCAGCGGCCGTGCCCGCCACCCGCCACGTCGCCGCACGTCGCCAGTCCCACGACGCCGCTGCGGGCGCGGTCGAGACCGTGCTCCGTGCGGTCGCAACGGCCCGCCGGATCTGGGCCCCGCGGAGCGACGGGTCGTCCGGTGGGGTCGCCAGGCGATCGAGCGCGTCGAACAGCTCGTGCAACTCGGGATTCGTCGTCCGGTCGAGGTCGTCGTCGGTGCTCATGGTCCACTTCCGTCATCGTCGCCGACGGTGTTCGGATACGGCTGGGCGCCCAGCTGCCGCTGGATCCGGGCGATCGCTCGGTGCTGGAGGGCCTTCACCGCCCCCTCCGGTCGGCCCATGATCGCTGCGGTCTCGGCGATGCTCAGCTCGCCGAGGATGCGCAGGGTGAGGACCTCGCGCTGGTCGTCGGTGACCCACTCGAGCAGGGCGAGGGCCCCGTCGGCGTCGATGCGTTCCGTGGCGTCGCCGAACGGGTCGACGCGGGCGTCCAGATCGTCGAGTTCGTGCGGCGCGGTGGCCGCGGTCGCCCGACGCTTCCGTCGTCGGACGTCGTCGGCGAGCCGGTGGTGGGCGATCGTGAACATCCAGGACCGGAGCTGTGGCGGACCGCCGTCGAAACGCCCGATCCGTTCGGCCGCGGCAGCGAAGACGTCGCCGACCAGATCGTCGGGGTCGGGCACGCCCTTGGACCGGGCGTACCCGGCGATCCGGCCGGCCAGCTCCTGGTACAGCTCGGCCCACGCAGGTTCGTCGCCCGCCTGCAGACGCGCGACGAGGTCGTCCTCACTCGATCCGCGCGGCCAGGGCACGACTGCATGGTGCACCGCGACCGGCGCTGTGACCAGTCGTTCGTGTGCCGGCGGTGTCAGTCCCCGACGGCGTCGAACTCCTGGAGGACGCGGTCGGCGGCGGGGTGCTGCCGGATCCGGGCCTCGAGCATCTCGCGTTGCTGCTCCGCCGCCAGCTTGGGTTGTTCGACGGTCGCCCACTGCACGAGGTCGCCCCAGAAGCGATCGATGACCTCGGCGCCGGCGATGGTGCCTCCGTCGAGCGTCTTGAACGTGATCGAGCGGATCTCGCCGAGGTACAGGCGCAGCGATGTCACGTGGATCTCCTCGTCGGTGCGGATCCGCCCGATGATCTCCGCGGCCTCGGCCGCCGTGGCGTCGTCGGCGAAGAGGCCCGGCGTTCGCAGGATCGCCTGCGACTCCGAGAAGCCGAGTTCGGCCCGGAACTCGATGATCAGCAGGTTCGTGAGCAGCGACAGCATGCCCTCGATCTCCGGCGGGAGTTCCGGGATTCGGCGACCGGCGGCGAACCCCTCGCCGCCGTCGTCGCGGGCGATGCTCTCGGGCGGGTCGACGTCGGGGTGGGCGTCGGGGCCGAAGGCGAGGTCGCGCGCCGCGAACCACATCTCGTCGTGGCCACCGATGCCCTTCGCCGGGTCCTGGGTGTCGGGGATGCCGCCTTCGTCGAGTCCGTGGGCCACGAGGAGGCCCTTGTTGAGGTGGCCGATCGCCATCGCGGAGATGTCGTCGACCACATGCGGCTGGAGGTCGGGGAACTCGACGTCGGCCAGCAGCCGCCCTCGCGCCTCGATCTTGCCGATGATGGTCAGCGTGTTCCAGAAGGTCTCGCCGAGGTCGTTGCGCAGCAGGACCCTCGACTGCTCGACGTTGGGGAGCCGGACGCCATCGAGCAGGGACGCGGTGGCATCGAGGATCTCGCCGCCCCGTGATCGCAGAGCTTCGGTCCACGCTTCGACGGCAGGGCCGCGGTGCAGTGTCCGAGGAGGCGTGTACGTGCCGTCGGCGAGGAAGCCGCCGTGCATCCGGCGCCCGTGGACGATGTGCAGTTCGGCGTAGTCGTGCTCCGCCATCAGTTCGTCGCGCGTATAGGTGAGTCGTGCCACGGTTCCCCCCGGGTCCTTGTGCTTGACCGTGCGGTCAACGGTAGCCACCGATCGGTCGATGCACCATGGCGGCCGGTCAGTCGCCGCTCATACTGGTACGACAACGATGGACTTCACGACGCCGGACCTCCCGATCTCGCTCCGCAAGCAGGAGCTGCTCGACGTCATCGACGCGCACCAGGTCGTGATCGTCGCGGGGGAGACCGGGTCCGGGAAGAGCACGCAGCTGCCCAAGTTCTGTCTCGAGATGGGGCGGGGGCGCAACGGCCTCATCGGCCACACCCAACCGCGTCGCATCGCCGCACGGGCGGTGGCCGAACGGGTGGCCGAGGAACTCGGGGTCGACCTGGGCCAGGAGGTCGGGTACGCCGTGCGGTTCACCGACACGGTGGGGAAACGCACACGCCTCAAGGTCATGACCGACGGCATCCTGCTCAACGAACTCCAACGTGATCGCGACCTGACGAGGTACGACACGATCATCGTCGACGAGGCTCACGAACGAAGTCTGAACATCGACTTCATCCTCGGGTACCTCCGGCAGCTGTTGCCCCGTCGCCCCGACCTGAAGGTGATCGTCACCTCGGCCACGATCGACACCGAGCGGTTCGCCGATCACTTCGCCGGGGTCGCCGGGCGCGGCGACGGACCCGCTCCCGTCGTCGAGGTGTCCGGACGGACCTTCCCGGTCGAGGTCCGCTATCGGCCTCCCGAGGACGACGACACCGTGGCAGCGGTGACCGACGCAGTCCGGGAGCTGCTCGACGAACAGATGGGCGACGTCCTGGTCTTCCAGTCGGGAGAGCGGGAGATCCGGGACACGGCCGAGGCGGTCGAGGGGCTGAAGCTCCCGAACACCGAGGTGGTCCCGTTGTACGCGCGGTTGTCGGCGGCGGAACAGCACCGGGTCTTCGCGTCGCACACGAAACGGCGCGTCGTCATCGCGACCAACATCGCCGAGACCTCGCTCACTGTTCCCGGGATCCGGTCGGTCGTCGACCCGGGCACGGCGCGCATCTCTCGCTACAACAAGCGGACGAAGGTCCAGCGCCTCCCGATCGAACCGATCTCGCAGGCGTCGGCAGACCAGCGGGCCGGTCGCTGCGGACGGGTGGCCCCCGGCGTCTGCATCCGACTCTTCGCCGAGGACGACCTCGCCGACCGGTCCGAGTACACCGAACCCGAGATCCTGCGCACCAACCTCGCATCGGTCATCCTCCAGATGACGGCGTTGGGTCTGGGCGACGTCGAGTCGTTCCCGTTCGTCGAGCCGCCCGATCGGCGGAACATCACCGACGGCGTCGTGTTGCTCGAGGAGTTGGGGGCCCTCCAGACCGGCCGCCCGGCCCACGATCGCCGGCTCACGAAGCTCGGCCGTCAGCTCGCCCGTCTCCCGGTCGACCCGACCCTCGGGCGCATGGTCCTCGAGGCCGACCGCAACGGCTGTGTCCACGAGGTCATGGTCATCGCCGCCGCGCTGTCGATCCAGGACGTCCGCGAACGGCCGGTCGGCAAGGAGCAACTCGCCGCCGAGTCGCATGCGCGCTTCCGTGTTCCCGGGTCCGACTTCCTCGGGATGGTGGCGCTCTGGGACCATCTGAAGGCACGCCAGAAGGCGCTCGGATCGGGTGCCTTCCGTCGCGAGTGCAAGGCCGAGTACCTCCACTTCGTGCGCATCCGTGAGTGGCAGGACGTCTACACCCAGCTCCGGCAGGTGGCGCGGTCGTTGAAGATCGGGATCAACACCGAACCCGGCGACGAACACGCGATCCATCGTTCGTTGCTCGCCGGGCTCCTCGCCAACGTGGGGACCCGCGACGAGTCGCAGACCGCTCGTGGACCGGTCGAGTTCATCGGGGTCCGCAACGCCCGGTTCGCCGTCGGCCGCGGCTCCGTGCTCGCGAAGAAACCACCCAAGTGGGTCATGGCCGCCGAGCTCGTCGAGACCAACCGCATGTGGGCCCGCACGGCTGCGACCGTCCAGCCCCAGTGGATCGAACACGCCGCCCGCCATCTCGTGAAGTCGTCGTTCGGCGAGCCGTGGTGGAACCAGGAGCGAGGCATCGCACAGGTGATCGAACGGGTGCAGCTCCGCGCGCTGACCCTCGTCGAGGGGCGGGCGGTCAACCTCGACCGGATCGACCCCGCCCGTGCCCGCGAGCTGTTCGTCCTGCATGCTCTGGTGCGAGGGGAGTGGGAGACGCATCACCGGTTCGTCGCGCACAACCGTGCGACGGTCGACGAGGTCCGCTCGATGGAGGATCGGGCGCGTCGCCGCGACCTGCTGATCGACGAGGACGCGGTCTTCGACTTCTTCGACGCCCGTGTCCCCGACGACGTGACCGACGTCCGTCGCTTCGACCGATGGTGGCGGGACGAGATCGGGGTGCGGCC
>JBFIHN010000283.1:0-4960 GCA_041601775.1 Acidimicrobiales bacterium | reverse complement strand
TCTTCGCCACCACCGACGCTCGGGATGCGACGGCCGTGACCGCGACCATGGACGACCGTGCGGTCAGCGCCGCGATCGCCGTGGTCGGCTACTCCGGCGCGGCACTCGGCGATCCGTTCGGCACCGTGGTCGGGTACAACTCGAACGGAGCGGCCGGCGGGTGCTCCGGCGGAACCGATTCGACTTCCCACGCAGCCTCGGTGCCCACCACCGACACGAGGTCGTTGCTCACCGGCGTGGCCGCGACACGAAACCGGACCTACGAGCCGAGTTCCGGGATCGCGTCCCTGGTCGACGTCTCTGCCGGCGCTGGCGGTGATGCGGCGAGTCTCGCCGTGGTCGCGCGGCGGAACCAGGGCGGCACGTCGACCGACATGAGCGGCACGTTCAGCAACGACACCGACTGGGCGTTCGTCGCGGTCGAGATCCGCGCCGCCGGCTGACGTCGCGCCCGTGGCCTCAGCTGGGCCAGATGATCGACTGCATCTCGCTGTAGGCGTGGAGGCCGAAGCTGCCGCCGTCACGACCCACGCCCGACTGCTTCATCCCGCCGAACGCCGCCTCGTGATGGCGCTGGAGCGTGTTGAGTCCCACGTTGCCCGACCGCAACTGGCGGGCCACGCGCATGGCGCGGCCGGTGTCGCCGCTGAAGACGTAGTCGTAGAGGCCGAACTCGGTCCCGTTGGCCAGCGCCACGGCCTCGTCCTCGTCGTCGAAGGGCAGGGCGACCACGACCGGGCCGAAGAACTCGCTCTGGACGACGGTGTCGTCGGGCTTGCAGTCGGCGAGGAGGGTCGGCGCGATGTAGTAGCCGGTGTCGATGTCGGGGCGGGCACCGCCAGCACGGACCGACGCGCCGGCGTCGCGGCCGGCGTCGATCATGGCCTGGACGCGGTCGCGGTGCGTCTCGGTGATGACCGGACCGACCACGGTGTCCTTCGCGGTCGGATCGCCGACGGTGAGGTGTCCGGCCGCCTGGGCCATGGCCGCCAGGAGCGGCTCGTACACGTCGCGGTGGGCGATGATCCGGGTCGGCGCGGTGCAGATCTGGCCCGAGTGGAACGCCCAGGTCGAGACCAACTGCGGGATGACCTTCTTCAGGTCCGCGTCGTCGAAGACCACGGCGGCACCCTTGCCACCCAGTTCCAACAGCAGCCGCTTCATCGACCCGCCGGCCACGGCACCGATGGCCTGCCCGACTCCGGTCGACCCGGTGAAGGAGACCATGTCGGTGTGGGGGCTGGCGACGAGGGCTTCGCCGACCTCGGGGCCCGAGCCGGTGACGATGTTGACCACCCCGGGCGGGAAACCGACCTCGTCGAACACCTCGACCAACCGGATGACGGCGAGCGGATCCTGTGGCGCCGGCTTGATCACCACGGTGTTGCCCATGGCCAGCGCCGGACCGATCTTGCCGGCGCAGTTCACGGCCGGGAAGTTGTAGGGGGTGATGCATGCCACGACACCGACGGGACGGCGCTCGACCACCGCACCCATCAGCGCGCCAGGCGCCAGCGGTGTGGTCGGGATCTCTGCCGGCGGGAAGGCGATCGCGTGCTGCTCCATCGCACCGCGGGCGTAGCGGTCGAGTCGGTCGGCGACGCTCGGGAGCTGCATCGTCCTCGCCACCCGCACGGTGGCCCCGGTCTCGGCCTGGACCAGGTCGACCAGGTCGGGGATCCGCTTCCGCACCACGTCGGCGGCTCGGGCGAGGAGGTCGGCGCGGTGTTCCGGTGTCGTCCTGCTCCAGGCGGGGAACGCCGCCGCCGCCGCCTCGGTCGCGGCGATGGCCTGGGCGACCGACGCCTCCGGGGCGCCACCCACCTCCTGCTCGGTGGCCGGGTTCACGATCGGGTAGGTGCCCCGTTCCCCCTCGACCCACTCGCCACCGATCAACAGTCGATACGACGCAGTCATGTCCGGGACGGTACACGGCCTGACAGAGCGTCAGAAACGTGGCGTACAGTCGGCGCGCATGGTCCTCGAACTGTTCCGACTCGACGGCCGCGTCGCTGTCGTCACCGCCGCCAGTCGTGGGATCGGCGCCGCGATCGCCGAGGCGTTCGCCGAGGCCGGCGCACATGTGGCCATCGCCGCACGCACCGCCGACGACCTCGAGGCCGTCGCCGAACGCATCGAGGCGCACGGCGTCCGGGCGCTGGTCCACCCCGCCGACCTCACGACACGCGAGGCGATGTCCGGCTACGTCGACGCGGTCGCCACGACGTTCGGCCGCATCGACGTCGTTGTCAACAACGCCGGCGGTTCGTTCCCGACCGCATTCCTCGACACCAGCGAACGAGCGATGAGCAAGGCCCTCGAGTGGAACGTGATGACCGCGTTCAACCTCACCCAACTGGCGGCACCCCACCTGCTCGCCCACGACACCAGCGCCGTGGTCAACATCGCCTCGGCGACGGGCCTCTACCCCGAACGGGGATTCCTCGGCTACGGGACCGCCAAGGCGGCCATGCTGGCCATGACCAAGAACCTCGCGCACGACCTCGCCCCACGGGTGCGGGTCAATGCCATCGCCCCCGGGGCCATCGACACACCGGCGCTGGCCCTCGTCACCGGCGACGACGGGCTCACCCAGACGCTCGTCGACAACACGCCCATGCGCCGCATCGGCGTCACCGACGACATCGCCGCCGCTGCCCTCTACCTGGCGTCCGACGCCTCGTCCTACGTGACCGGGCGGGTCCTCGCCGTCGACGGGGGCATCGAGACCACCAACCTCCCCCTCGGCATGCCCGATCTGACCGGTCCCCCGGAGTGACCTGATGGAGAAGCTCGCGATCCTGCGCTGGCGCGACGCCGCCGACGCCGCCGACACCGACGCCCTCCTGACCGCGGCCGACCGCATCTGCCGCGCCGGACACTGGACCACGGCCTACGTCGAGCACACCGGCGAGGCCGCAGCGTTCCGCTACGGGAACGACCCGGACGACCTCGTGTTGTCGTCGGGGCTCACCGTCTGGGTCGACCGGCACGAGCAGGTGGCCGAGATCGTCGACCAGTTGCCGGAGACCGGGCGCACGACGCCCTACCTGCTGACCGAGTCGGTGCCGCTCGAGTGGACGGCGCGCCACTGGGTCGACGGCATCCGCTCCCCCGGCGTGGCGTTGCTCACCGCCTTCCCGAAGGCCGACGCGGTCGATCACGAGACCTTCTACCGACGCTGGCACGGCTCGCACTCCGAGCTCACCTTCGCCATCCATCCGGTGCAGCGGTACGTGCGCAACGTGGTCACCCGCGCCCTCGGCGACGGGCCGGTGGCCGACGCCATCGTGACCGAGGTGTTCGCCGTCGACGACCTGGTCGATCCCACCCGCTTCTACGGCGTCGGTGAACCCGACCTGCCCTGGAAGGACGCCATGGCCGCCATCAACGAGGACCTGGTGACCTTCGCCGACATGGACCGACTCCAGACGGCGCCCACCGAGGAGATCCTCCTGTACAGCGCTCCCTGGGAGCGCTGAGTCACGACGCCTCGGCCGCCGCCCGAGCCGCCGGGATCTGGTCGATGACGGCCAGCGCGAAGATCGCGTAGGCCACGCCGTAGAAGGCCATGCCCGGCCCGTAGACCGTGAAGCCCACGAGCGCGACGATCCACATGACCGCCGGCCCCACGTCGACGCCGAAGTCGCGGATCCGACGACGGACGTAGAACGCCTCGACCAGTTGGACGACGAGGATGCAGGCGAGCAGGACCGCCGCCTCCGTGACGCCTTCGAACGCTGCGGTGAGCGACACCGTCGGGAAGGTGCCCATCAGGATCCCGACGTCGGGGAGCATCGCGGTCACCCCGGCGAGGAGACCGAGCACGATGGGCGCCGGGAGATCGATGACCGCTGCGAAGGCGAAGGTGGCGACGCCCACGACGACTCCCTGGCCCAGGAGGGCAGACACCGTGCGGCGCGCCCGGCGGGCAGCGACCGTGACCACGGTCGTGACCAACTCGCGCCGCTCGCCCCCGACCTGTCCGATCGCCCCCTTCGCGATGGCCGGCCCGTAGACGAGCAGGAAGATCGACAAGATGGCCGACACGAAGTACACCGGCGCAGTGGGGGCGTTCTCGGCCAGCGCCCCGCTCCCGCTCCCGACCCGCTCGTCGAGCGCCTCGAGGAAGGTGTCGGCCCTGGTCGAGAGGTCGATCTCCGACGCGATGCGTCCGACCTCGTCGTCCCGT
The DNA here is from genome assembly GCA_041601775.1 of Acidimicrobiales bacterium. Taxonomy (GTDB): domain Bacteria; phylum Actinomycetota; class Acidimicrobiia; order Acidimicrobiales; family Salinilacustritrichaceae; genus Salinilacustrithrix. The sequence goes on along the minus strand of JBFIHN010000283.1, from coordinate 768 downwards.
GCCTCGAGCCGCTCGATGGCCGCGGGCGTCACGTCCTTCAGCCGACCGACCTCCCGGTCGAGGTCGTCCACGGTGCCGAACACCAGGGCTCCGGCCGCACCGGCGACCACCACGAAGGTGAGGATGACCGCCAACACCCGGGGGATCCACCGGCCGAGCCAGTCGACGACCGGGTCGATGAAGACCGCCACCGCGATCGCTGCGGCGGTCCAGCCCAACACGCGGTGCGCGGCGACGAAGGCACCACGGAGGACGAGGAACCCGATGACCGCAGCGACCGCGGCGAGGGCAGACGTCCAGGTGATGCGGATGGTCCGCACCGGCGTCTCGTTCGTCATCCGCGTCAGGTCCGACACCGGGTCGTACGGTACCGAGCGTGGCGCAGCGCATCGGTGATGCAGACGGCCTCGGCCCGACCCCGGACCGAACCTCCGTGGAGATCGACTTCCGCTCGATCGTCCGCCTGCTGGTGGTCTCCATCGGTGCCGCCGCGGTCTTCGCGCTCGTACAGCAGGCGCCGGTCATGCTCACCAAGATCGGCGTCGGGATCGTCCTCGCGCTGGCCCTCGATCCGGTCGTCGTCCGTGTCCAGAAGCGGTTCCGTTGGCAGCGCGGCACGGCCGTCGGCCTGGTGGGCACCATCTTGGGATTGGTGTTCCTCGGCGTGCTCGTCGTGCTCGGCCCCGCGGCGATCGAACAGGCCAGCAGCCTCCGCGACGACCTCCCGTCGACCATCGAGGACGCCTACAGCTGGCCCATCGTCGGCAG
>JBFIHN010000282.1:0-4962 GCA_041601775.1 Acidimicrobiales bacterium | reverse complement strand
GTCGTCCGAGTCGACGTCGTACGGATTGGTCCCGATCGCGTTCTCCACCGCATCGCTCACCCCGTCGCCGTCGGAGTCCGGGCCCGAACGCGACAGGTCGTCGAGCCGATCGAGCGGGTCGGTCCCGGCGATGACCTCGCTGCCGTCGTCGACGCCACCAGCGTCGGTGTCCGGGTCGGAGGGATCGGTCCCGACCGCGAGCTCACGCTCGTCGGACAGCCCGTCACCGTCGGCGTCGGGATCCGCATCGTCGACGTCGTCCGACGCGTCGTTGGGATCCGTAGCCGCCAGACACTCGGCGCCGTCACCCACGCCACCGCCGTCGGTGTCGACGTCGGTCGGATCGGTCGGTGACGCACATCCCGTCGGCACGACCTCGAGACCGTCGGCCAGCCCGTCGCCGTCGGAGTCGGGATTCTCCGGATCGGTACCGAGGTCGAGCTCCTGCGCGTTGGTGAGGAAGTCGCGGTCGTCGTCGAGCGGAGGGTCGTCCGCCGCGAGGTTCGGGTCGAAACCGAAGTCACACTCCACGCCGTCGTGGGCCCCGCCACCGTCGGTGTCGGCGACGAGGGGGTCCGAGAGCGAGCAGTCGCCCGCGCCCAGCTTGCCCAGCTCGTCCCCGTCACCGACTCCGTCCCCGTCCGTGTCGGGGTCGAGCGGATCCAGCCCGCCCGATCGGAGGACCTCCTGGCCGTCGTCGACGAAGTCGCCATCGGTGTCCGGCAGCGTCGGATCGGTGCCGGCCCGCTCCTCGTCGAGATCCGAGAGATCGTCACCGTCGGTGTCGGTGAACTCGTCGTCGGCCGGATCGAGGGGATCGGTGCCCCGGTCCACCTCCAGACCGTCGGTCACGCCACCACCATCGGTGTCCGGGTCGGTGACCGAGGTCCCGCGGCCGACCTCGTCGCCGTCGTCGAGCCCGTCGCGGTCGGTGTCCGCCGCCAGCGGGTCGGCGCTGATCTCGAGCTCCGCCCCGTCGTGCAGGCCGTCGTCGTCGCTGTCGGCGTCGTCCGGGTCGGTCCCCAGGAACGTTTCACGCGCGTCGGTGACCCCGTCACCGTCGGTGTCGGTCGCGTCGTCGTCGACCCAGTCGAGCGGATCGGTCCCGCGGTCGACCTCGTCGCCGTCCACCACGCCGCCCTCGTCGGTGTCCGTCGAGAGCGGATCGGTCCGATGGAGGTAGACCTCGGCCCAGTCGCCGAGCCCGTCGAGGTCGGTGTCCGGGTCGAGCGGGTCGGTGCCCAACACTGCGACCTCCCACCCGTCCGCGATGTCGTCGCCGTCGGTGTCGTACACCTGGGGCTCGGTGCCGTAGGTGTGGCTCTCGTCCTCGTCGGTCAGGCCGTCGTGGTCGAAGTCACCGTTGCCGTCGTCGCCGGGATCGCGGGGGTCCGACCCGCCGATCACCTCGACGTAGTCGTTGACCCCACCCGCATCGGTGTCGGGGACCAGCGGGTCGGTGCCGTAGCCGAGCGAACAGGTCGCCGGCCGGCGACCGCGGACGGACGTGGCGCACAGTTCCACGCCGTCGGGGAGCTCATCACCGTCCATGTCGGGGTCGAGTGGGTCGTAGCCGACACGCACCTCGCGCTCGTCGGACAGTCCGTCGTCGTCGGTGTCGACCAGGTTCGGATCCGTCCCGGCGTCGGCCTCGTCCGCGTCGGAGAGTCCATCGCCGTCGGCGTCCGTGAAGTCGTCGTCGGCCGGATCGGTCGGCGAGGTGCCCCGGCCGACCTCGAGACCGTCGGTCACCCCGCCTCCGTCGGTGTCGAGTTCCCAGACATCGGTGCCGAGTGCGATCTCCTCGCCGTCGGTCAGACCGTCGTTGTCGGTGTCGGGCCGCAACGGGTCTGCGGTGTGGAACAACTCGTCGCCGTCGTCGAGTCCGTCATCGTCCGTGTCCGGGTCCGTGGGATCCGTTCCGTACTGGGCCTCCTGCTCCTCGGTGAGACCGTCGCCGTCGATGTCGTCGCCGGGCGCGGCCAGCGCGGCCGGCGTGACGATCGGGGTGCCGCTCACCAGGAGGACCGCGGCCAGCAGGACCAGCCCGGCCACACGACGGCCAGGGAGCGCGCGACAGATCGTCATCCGGTGATCCTGACGACGCACCGTCAGCGGGGACCCCGCGCACCGGCAGCGAGACACCGAGATCCGCCGAAATCGCAGGTCAGCGATAGCCTCGCGTCCACACCGGTTGCCACTCGAACCGACGCCAGATGCAACTCAGTCGCATCTGGGCGCCCACGTCGGTACGCTCGCTCGGGTGCACGTCCCCGATGGTTTCTTCGACGCCACCACCTCGGTCGGTGCCGGCGCCGTCAGCGCAGGCACGATCACGATCGGCCTCCGCAAGGCGGCCGCCGATCTCTCCGACCGACTCGCCCCCATGGCCGGACTGGTCGCGGCGTTCGTCTTCGCCCTGCAGTTGCTCAACTTCCCGGTCGCCAGCGGCACGAGCGGCCACCTCATCGGAGGTGCGCTCGCCGCCGTCCTGGTCGGGCCCTGGATCGCGGTGGTCTGCCTGTCGATCGTGCTCTTCGTCCAGGCACTGCTCTTCGCCGACGGCGGCCTGAGCGCCTACGGCATCAACGTCATCTTGATGGCCATCGTGCCGGTCCTGGTGGGCTACGCCGGGTTCGTCCTGGCCCGCAAGCTCCTCCCGACGACCCGGTCCGGCATCGTGGCGTCGTCGGCGATCGGCGCGGCGTTCTCCGTTCCGGTCGCGGCAGCCACGTTCGCGGTGCTCTTCGGCATCGGCGGCACCATCGACCTCGAGTTCCGCTCGGTGCTCGCCGCCATGGTCGGCACCCATGTGGTGATCGGCATCGGTGAGGCGGCCATCACCGCGGCCGTCATCAGCGCCGTCGTCGGGACCCGACCCGACCTCGTCCACGGCGCACGTGCCCTCACGACCCGGCTCGACGTGCGGACCACGCCGGCGTCCGCACCGGAGGTGACCGCGTGATGCGGACCAACGTACGGATCTTCGTCGCCGCCGGCCTCCTGCTCGCCGTCGCCCTGGCCCTGTTCGTCTCACCGTTCGCGAGCAGCGAACCCGACGGGCTCGAACGAGTGGCCATCGACGAGGGCTTCGCCGATGCCGCCGACGACTCGGCCACCGCCGACAGCCCCCTGGCCGACTACACCCTCGACGGCAACGACGACGGCCGCTCCGGTGCCGTCTCGGGCATCATCGGCATCCTGGTCACGTTCGGCTTCGGGACCGCGCTCTTCGGGGTCCTGCGGGTGCTCCGCAAGGACAGCACGGGATCCGCGGGCGATCCGGCCACGGTCGGCTGATGAGCGGCGCCCACGCGTCGTCGCTCCACGTCCCCGGCCACTCGCTCGTCCACCGACTCCGCCCGCAGTGCAAGCTCGCCGCGGCCGTGGCGTTCGTGTTCGTCGTGGTCGCCACCCCGCGCGAACAGTTCTGGGCGTTCGGCGTCTACGCCGTCGCGCTCGTGGTCGTGGCCAGGACCGCGGCACTGCCCCTCGCATTGGTCGCCCGGCGCCTCACGATCGACACGCCGTTCCTGGCGTTCGCCGTCCTGTTGCCCTTCTTCGCCGGCGGCGACCAACTCGGCACCGGCTGGTGGTCGCTCTCGGTCGACGGCCTGTGGGCGGCGTGGAACATCGTGGCCAAGGGGACGCTCGGGGTCGCGACCAGCGTGATCCTCACCGGCACGACGTCGCTGCCCGACCTGATCGCCGGTCTCGACCGACTCCACGCCCCCCGGGCGTTCACCGCCATCACCTCGTTCATGGTCCGCTACGCCGAGGTCATCGCCGGCGAGATGCACCGCATGAAGATCGCCCGCGAGTCCCGCGGACACGACCCACGATGGATCTGGCACATCCGGGCGATCGCCCACTCGGCCGGCACGCTCTTCGTGCGTTCCTACGAGCGAGGCGAACGGGTCTACCTCGCCATGCTGTCGCGGGGCTTCGACGGCGCCATGCCGCGCACTGCCGACGGCGCAGCGACCCGCCGAGAATGGCTCATCGCCGCGGCGCTCCCCACGGCGGCGTTGTTCGTGTCGACCGGCGCCTGGGTGGCCCAGGCATGACCGACCAGCCGGCGCTCGAGGTCGAGGCACTGGCGTTCGCCTACCCCGACGGACACCAGGCGCTGTTCGGCGTCGACTTCCGGATCGACACCGGCGAACGCGTCGCCGTCCTCGGCCCGAACGGGGCCGGGAAGACGACCCTGGTCCTGCACCTCAACGGGATCCACCTGCCCGGACACGGCGCCGTGCGCGTGGCCGGGACCACCGTGGCCAAGCAGTCCCTCAAGGAGATCCGGCGACGTGTCGGGTTGGTCTTCCAGGACCCCGACGACCAGCTGTTCATGCCCACGGTGCGTGAAGACGTGGCGTTCGGTCCGGCGAACCTCGGGCTCCGCGGCGCCGACCTCGACGAACGCGTGCACACCGCGCTCGCTGCCGTCGGCATGGCCGACCTCGCCGACCGGTCACCCCACCACCTCAGCTTCGGACAGCGGCGCCGAGTGGCGGTGGCGACCGTGCTCGCGATGCAACCCGACGTGCTGGTCCTCGACGAGCCGTCGTCCAACCTCGACCCGGCCAGCCGACGCGAACTCGCCGACATCCTGCGCAGCCTGGAGCAGACGATCCTGATGGTCACCCACGATCTCCCCTATGCCCTCGAACTGTGTCCGCGGGCGTTGGTGATGAACGACGGCAGGATCGTCGCCGACGGCAAGACGGCCGACATCCTCCTCGACCGGTCGCTCATGGCCGCCAACCGCCTCGAGCTCCCGTTCGGCTTCGACCCGGCGAGCGTCCCCCGATGACCGACACCCGACAGCGCATCGACACCGCCGTCGACCGGCTCCGCGCCGACGGCGAGCGGATCACCAAGGCCCGCGTGGCCCTCATCGAGATCCTGGCCGGCAGCGACGACCACCTCAGCGCCGAGGACATCGCCGACCGCATGGACGGC
>JBFIHN010000281.1:0-4973 GCA_041601775.1 Acidimicrobiales bacterium | reverse complement strand
GGGACGCCCGACCGGTCGGAGCCGAGACCACCGCTGCGACTACTGCTCGAGCCAGACGTCAGCCAGGTAGAGCAGTTCGATGGGCAAGAACTCCGTGCCGCGGACCCGGTTCGCGTTCAGGCCCCACACCTGGCGGATCTCGACGAGGAACATCTCGGGAGCGTCCTCGTAGATGATCGGGAGGAGTTCGCCGTAGATGGCACGACGCTCGTCCTGGTCCATGGTGCTCCGGCCCTGCTCGAGCAGGTCGTCGACCTCGTCGCTGGCGTAGTACGAGCGGTTGTTCGACAGCGGGGCGAACGCCGAGCTGTGATAGCGCGAATACAGCTGCCAATCGGCGTCGTTGGTCGCCGGTCCGAAGCCCAACAGCGCCAACTCATAGGTGGACGTCTCGGGCTCCTCGCGGAGCACGTCCAGGAACGTCGACCACTCCAGGAACTCGAGCGACAGATCGATCCCGACGTCGGCGAACTGGGCCTGGATGGCCTCGGCCATCTCCTGGTCGCCGAGGTAGCGGCCTGCCGGCGAGATCATGCTGAGCGACAGACCGTCGCCGTGGCCTGCCTCTTCCAGCAGCTCGCGAGCCCGGTCGGGGTCATAGCTGTAGAGGGCCTGCTCCTCGTACCCGAACACCGGCGATGCCAGCGGTGCGGTGGCTGCGTCGGCGACGCCGGGGTAGATGGCGGCCACGATGCCCTCACGGTCGACGGCGTAGTTGAGCGCCTGACGGACTCGCACGTCGGTGAGTGGACCCTTGGTCACGTTGATGTGAGCCGTCATCAGCCGGTTGAACGGCTCGACTCGAACATCCACCTCCGAATCGCCGCTCAGCCGCTCGATGTCGGTCGGCGGGATGTTGGCGACGATGTCGGCCTCCCCGGTCTGGACGGCGGCCACGCGGGCTCCACCTTCGGTGACCGGACGGAACACCACACGGTCGACGTAGGCGGGCCTGCCCCAGTAGTCGTCGTTGCGCTCGATGACGAGCTGATCACCCGGAGACCAGCTGACGAAGCGGAACGGGCCGGAGCCGACGGCATCCTGGGTCAGGTCGGCCGACTCCAGGGCGGTCGGGCTGACGATGGCGACCGAGTAGTGGGTCAGTGCCGCGAGCATGGGCCCGAAGGGCTCCGTCGTCGTCATGGTGACGGTGTAGGGACCCGCGACCTCGACCGACTCGACCGCGCTGATGGCCACCCGGGCCGGCAGTCCCTCGTCCGGATCGAGGATGCGGTCGAAGTTCGCCTTGACCGCTTCGGCGTCGAGCGGCGTCCCGTCGTGGAACGTCACGTCGTCGCGCAACTCGAAGGTCCAGGTCGTGTCCTCGACGGTGTAGTCGGCGACCAAGCTGGGCTCCGGCTCCCCGTCGGCGTTGAGGACGAACAGGTAGTCGAACACCTGCGAGACGACCTGGCCGCTCACCAGTTCGGTGAGACGATGGGGATCGAGGCTGACGACGTCGCCGCCCATGACGAAGGTGAGTTCACCGCCCGGCGTCGGTTCTCCGTCGTTCTCGTCGACAGCGGACTCGCCGTCGGATGGAGCAGCGACACCACCGTCGTCGTCGTCGGATCCGCCACACGCGGCGAGTACCAGGACCCCGACGAGGCCGACGACCAGGAGCCGCCAGAGGACGGGCGAATTCGAGGAACGGAACCGGTCCGGTCTCGGGACCGTGGGAGCAGAGGCTTCCATGGGTATGCCTTTCTTTGGGGGGGTGTGTTGAATTCTTCGGAGGCGATGAAGGACGCCGGAGCCGTTCGCTCAGACCCCCGGGGGGCGACGCTCGGGGGGAGGGCTCTGGTGGAGGCGCCCGACGTAGGGGTCGGGCTGGGCGAGGAGGAAGGGGTTGACGGCGGTCACGGCTCCGGCCTTGACGGTGAGAACCGGCACCAGGCGCGCGTCGGCGACGAGCTCGGCACCGAGGCCGTCGCGATAGACGTGGGGTCCCGCCAGGGCGTGCACGACCGAGACGTCGGCGGGACGCCCGACGGCGAGCTGACCGATCTGGTCGGACAAGCCGAGCAGCTCGGCGGGGTTCGTGGTGGCCATGGCCACCACGTCGAGCAGCGGCAGGCCGAGCGCAAGCAGCTCCGAGAGCGTGGTGGCCAGGCTGTAGGCGATCGTGCCCCGGTAGTGGTAGCCGGCGAAGTCACCGTGGACATCGCTGCCGGCGAGGAACGGTACGACCCCTTGGTCGAGGACCTTCCGCGCCGTTTCGTAGCTGAGATGCACGCCGTGGCCGACGTCGACGCGGACGCCGCGGTCGAGCGCATCGACCACCTCGCCCCGGACCTTGCCTCGCCGGTCGAGGATGCCGTCGGGGAAGTCGACGAAGGGATGGGCGATCACGTCGCCGGGCCGCAACAGGGGCATGGCTTGGCCGAGCACGTCGTCGGGGTCGACGGTGGCGCCGTCGGCCCCGGTCATGAGCTTGGTGGCGACCTGGGAGCCGGTGTGCACGTAGACGGGGAGCGCCGTCTGTTCGGCGGCCTCGATGGCAAGACGCAGGACGTCGATCCCCCATCGGGAGTAGCCACCGAGTTCCGCATGGGTCTTGACGCCGCGGATGATCGACCGGTTCCGGTCGATGCATGCCACGGTCTCGTCGACGTCGACGTTGTCCGGTCCCGACAGCAGGGGTGGACCGAGCAGACCGCCGGTGTTGCGGATGCCGAGGAAGGCGTAGACGTCGGTGGCGGCGTGCGGGATCACGAGGTCGCGGAGGCCGGCGAACGTCAGCCGGCCGGCACTCCCCTGGTCACAGACCGTGGTGTTTCCCGAGCGGACACCGACCTCGTCGGGGTCGAGGCCGGCGACGGTCGAGCCCGGATACACGTGGGTATGGACGTCGACGAGGCCAGGGGTGAGCAGTTGGTCGCGGCAGTCGATGACCTCGTAGGCGTCTTCGCCGGCGAGGTCGGGTTCGATGGCGGCGATCACGCCATCGCTGATGCCGATGTCGAGTCGAGCGTCGGTGTTCGACGCGGGGTCGAGCACCCGGCCCCCGGTGAGCACGAGGTCGTAGGCGTGTGGGGTCACGGGCATTCTTCTCCGGAGACGATGGGGTCGGCGACGTCCGTGGACAACGAGTCCGAGCCCGGACGGGTGCGCCACGTGCGGAACGCGAGGTGGGCGGCGACGAGGGCGAGCAGGCTCGCGAGGAGGAACCGCGCCGCTCGTTCGTCCAGGGTCACGGCGACGGTGGTGGCGACGTAGGCAGACACCATGCCGGCGACGCCGATGAGGGCACCGAGTCGGGTGTCGCTGTTGCCGTTGGCCCGGTTGCGCAGCGTGGCGGCCACCGACGTGGGGACGATGACCGCGAGCGACGTCCCCTTGGCCACGGCTGCCGGGAGTCCCACGAAGAGCACCAGGGCCGGCACCATCACGATGCCGCCGCCGACGCCGAGCAACCCGGCTGCGAGACCCGCCGCCACCCCGACCAGGACCAGGAGCGCCGCTCCGGCGAACGTGAGATCCGGACGGCCGACGGCATCGGGCTGGGCCAGTGCCAGCCGCAGCGCGGACACGGCCAACGTGGCGACGAACCCGTACGTCAAGAGTGTGGTCGGCACCTTGGCCAGGAGTTGGGCCCCGATCACGGCACCGGGCACGGCCCCGAGCACCACCACGAACGCCACCGGCCAGTCGACTCGGCCCTCGAGCCAGAACCCGGAGACGCCGGCGAGGGCGATCGGCAGGGTCGCGGTGACCGAGGTGCCGTGCGCACGACGCTGCGGGACCCCGAGTGCGAGCACCAGCAACGGCACCATCACGATTCCGCCACCCACGCCGAACAGGCCGGAGATCGCTCCGGCGACCGCGCCGACCGCGCCGGCGGCGACGGGTCGGGGGAGGGGCCGGGACGAGGGCATGGCGAAAGTTGTATACCGTCGTGTCTGGTCCAACAAGGTGGATCGCCGGAAAACGGGCACCCGTAACCCCGAGTTAACAAGCTTGTTGGCGGCCTCCTGCATTCTGAACAGACACTGACCGGACCGATCTGGTATACCAGTACCGGTGACGCAGCGAGACCAGGAACTGACAACGCCCGATCGAGACCACGCGGGTGCGGCCCCGTTGCGCGACATCGTGCGCGACCATCTGCGGGCGCAGATCATCGTCGGCGACTATCCCGCCGGCTCCCGCCTGGTCGAGGAGGCGGTCGCGAAGGCCCTCGGGGTGTCGCGCAACCCGGTACGGGAGGCGCTGCGCGTCCTCGAGACGGAGGGCTTCGTCGAGTTCCTCCCGAGACGGGGAGCGAGCGTGTCGGCGATGACCGAGGGCGAGGTGCTCGAGATCCTCACGGTGCGAGCCCACCTCGAGTCGCTCACCGCCCGACTGGCCGCCCGCTACGCCAGTCATGCCGACGTCGCTCGTCTGCGCTCGGTGCTGGCCGCCGCCCAGGGCGCCATCGACCAGGAGGACCCGGCTCGGGTCGGTGCGCTCAACACCGAGTTCCACGAGCTCGTCCTTCGGGCGGCGCGCAACCAGGTGCTGATCGACATCATCACGCCATTGCGGGGCCGCTTGCAGCGGATCTTCGTCGAGTCCTTCTCGGTCGACCGCGCCGGGGAGTCCCTCCGTGAACACAGCGAGCTCGTCGACGCCATCGCCGACCACGACGAGGAGCGGGCTGCGGTGCTCGGAACCGACCACGTCGAGCGCGCCCATGCCTGGTACCGCGAGTCGGCGGCTCGCCGCGGCGGGTCCTGAGGGCCGGCTCCCTGCCGTGGACGACTCGACGGAGACCGTCGCCGCTCACGGCGCCCGGCACGTACGAGGACTACTCACCGTGTTTGTACTGCTACGGCGACGGAACGTCGGATTTGTCCCCCCTCTGGGGACGCGATGTCCCCCGTTCGGGGTCAGCGACCTGCCGGTTCTTCCGGGCGCTCGAGATCGAGGTAGCCGTCGACGACGGCGATCCGGTTCAGGTCGACCTTGGTTCGCGCCGGCCGCCCGACGTC
>JBFIHN010000280.1:0-4988 GCA_041601775.1 Acidimicrobiales bacterium | reverse complement strand
GGTGACGCCGTCATCGGCGAGACGCAAGCGCGTCGCATCGGCACGGAGGAACCACGGCGGATCGTCGCCACGGTCGGGTTGGAGCGCCTGTTGCAGATGATGCAGGTTGACCCGGAGGTTGGACGCGGCCTTGTCCTCCGGAAGGTCGGGCCACATCTCCGCGGCCACCTCGGAGCGGGCGACGTCTCGGCCGAGGGCGACGAAGGCCAACAGGTGTCGCACGCGTTCACGCCGCTGCCACCCATCCACGGGAACGCCATCGGACCGACGCAGAGCGAGGCCACCCAGCAGATCGATCCGCAGGTCGTGACGGGGCCGGGACGGCATCGCCCGTGCCTGCGTCGCCGCCGCCTTCGCCAACCGGACTCCGGTCGGGTGGGGAGCGTCGCGGTCCGCGATCCGACGGAGCCAGTCCCGCAGATGCGGGATCGAGGACAGCACCTCGCTCGCGCCCGGAGCGTCGCCGGCGGCGAGCGCGAGTTCGGCGAGGAGCGGCGGCGGCACGTGGACTCGCAGGACAGCGGGAGACGCCCAGGGAAGGGCCGAGGCCGGACCCGCGTCGCCGGCGCGGAGGGCTGCCAGCGCCGCACCTGCCTCGACCGCCAGCGAGATCGATGGTCCGAAGTCGCAGTCGTCGAGACACTCGCCCTCGGCGAGCAGCCCGCGGATCAGCGTCAGCGCATAGAGGTACGGGCGCTCGGGCCAGCGGTCGAGCGGGACCTCGTCGAGCAGCGTCCGGAACGTGGCGACGGCGGTCGCCTCGTCGACGGTCACGAGTTCGACCAGACCGTGGGCGACCCGGGCGAAGAGCTCGTTGAGCCGCACGGTCAGGCGAGACTCCCGGAGGTTGGTCTCCGACAGCTCCACCACCTCGTCGTGCGCGCCCGCGGCGACGCCCATCGCCACGACGACGCTCCGCAGCGACGTGGCCGTCGCCAGGGGGATCGACGACGCACGTTTCGGGAGTTCCCGGGCGAAGGGCCAGGCGTCGGCGGGGTCGATCTGTCCCTGCAGCCACACGGCCTGCGCGGCGTACACGTCGCTGATGCCGCTGGCGAGCACCTCGTCAAGCGTGGCGTTGAGCGCCTCGGGCCGGCCGAGGTCCACCAATCGGATGGCGTAGGAGATCTGGCGCTGCGCCCGATCGAAGCCGTCGAGTCCGGCGAGGACCTCGATCGCGCCGTTCGGGTCGCCCTCGCGCTGGCGCCGGCGGGACTCGATGAAGGACCGGATGCCGATCGCGAGCGGGACACCGCCGTCGGCGAGTTCCACGACCCGGTCGGGCAGGAGCGGACCACCCGGACGGTCGAGGTCGGTGATCTGTGCGACTCGCCAGCGGGCGAGCAGCTCCATCTCGACGTGACCGGACGCCATCGCCTCGTCCGCCGCCTGGGCGAAGACCGCCGCGGCCTGCAGGTCGTCGGTGGAGAAGAAGCGGGTCGCCTCGAGGTAGCGCGTGCCCGGACCAGCGCGCATCGATTCCGGCAACAGGGCGTAGACGCGGTCGATCTCGGGGATGTCGGCGGTGATCGTGGGGCGTCGAGCGATCGCCACGATCACGTCGCCGAGCCCGGCCTCGTCGGACGCCAGTGCGAACGCCTCGGCGGCCCGTCCGAGCTCGCCGCGCTCGAGCAGCATCGTCGCACCACTCCGGAGCGCGCGCCGTCGGCTGGCATCGTCGATGACCCCATCGAGCGCATCGGCCCACAGGTCGTGCAGCCGGAACGAACCGTCCTCGGACGCGTCGACCAGCGGGACGCCGTCGACCAGCTCGGCCGCAGACAGGTCACCGCCGACCGCCCGGACGAGGTCGTCGTCGACGTCGCCGAACGGAACGACGGCGGCGAGCAACGACCGACGGTCCACCGGGAGCGTGCGGAGGACCTCGTCCCACACGTAGTCGATCGACGCGCTCGTGCCCACGGCGCCGACGAGCGTCGCGAGCGCCGGCCAACGCGGCAGGTCGGGGACGAGCGCCGGCGGGATCGACCGCAGTTCGGCCATCGACTCGATCTCCGCGTCGGTGAACGCCAGATCTGCCTCGGTGATGACCACGGCCTCGTCCTGGCTGAGCAACCGGGCAACAGGCAGTCGGGGAATGGAACGGCCGCTGACGACCAGATGCCCGTTGGTGGGGAGCAGGTCGAGCAGCTGACGGAGGGCCTCGGTGGCGCGGTCCGAACCCGACAGTCGGTGTGCTTCGTCCACGATCAGCGCCACCTCGGCCGGCGCCATCGCCCACACCGCGTCGACCACTCGCTGGATGGTCCGTTCGCCGTCGGTGACACCGACCGCCGCTGCCAGACCCTCGACGAGCACCGTGGCGTCCCGATCGGCGTCGTCGACCCGGAGCATCGCGTCGATGCCGATGTTCTCGATGCGGTTCTCGTGTACCGCCTGGGAGAGGAGCGTCGACTTCCCGAACCCGGCGCCAGCCTCGACGACGGTGAGACGGCGATCGAAGCGGCCACGGAGCCGGCGCACCAGCCGTCCGCGCAGCAGCGCAGTCGGAGACGGCTGCACCGGTTCGTGCCGCGACGATGACGCGCCTGGGCCACGCAGGAGTTCCGCCATCGCCAGAACCTACGTCCGCGGGAGCGCAGCACACCCACCCTCGGTTACGGGGTGGTTAGCGACGGTCTCCGACGATGGTCCGATGAGCATCACCGACCGCACGCGCGACGTGCTCCAGGACCGACTCGCGAGCGGCGAGGTCCTCCATGCAGCCACCCAGGCCCAGCTCGACGGCGGCACCATGCGCCTCGCGTCACGTATCGCTTCCGGGGCGGCGGGCGGCGTGATCGGCGTCGCGATGGCCGTCGGCGCCGACCCCGACGAGCTCGGACGACTGCTGGCCAACGGACTGGTGCTCGCCGTCACCGATCGGCGCGTCGTGCTGCTCGACGTCACCGCGGTGTCGGCACGCCCGAAGTCGGTCGTCGCCAGCATCGACCGGACGACGATCACCGACGTCGTCACGGGCGACAAGCGGGTGATGCTCGTCAAGCTCCCGACGATCGCCCTCACGGTCGGCCCTGCGGCCGACGGGCAGATCCTCCGATTCGAGATCCCCAAGACCGCTCGCCGCGACGCCGAAGCCGTCGTCGACGCCCTCCGCACCTGAGCGCCGCACCACCCGTTACGTCCTGGTTATCGCCGACCCCCGAGGATCAAACCCATGTCGACAGCCCTGCACCTCCGCCGACTCGCCATCGCGTTCGTCGCGACACTCGCGCTCGCCTCCAGCCTCGTGATCGCGGCCGTCGCCGCGCCGTCGGGCGCCGACGTGACCGACGGCTGGTCGGTCATCGACGTGGGCTACCAGCACACCTGTGGCGTCACCACGGTCGGCGAGGCGTACTGCTGGGGCAGCTCGACGGAGGGTGCGCTCGGCGACGGCAACTCCGACGTCCCCGGCCGCGAGCGGATCCCGAAGCTGGTCCCCGCTCCGGCAGGGGTCACGTGGGCGACGATCGACGTCGGTGAGTACTACTCGTGCGGGCTCAGCACCGACGGCGCCCTGTTCTGTTGGGGCAACGACAACCTCGAGGTCGGCACCCTGGGCAACGGCCCGGTCGTGGGCGGCACGTTCCGCTACGCCGACCCCACACCGGTGATCACGCCGGCGGGTGTGACCTGGGCGTCGATCTCGGCCGGACGCCACTCGTGCGCCCTCACCACCGACGGCGACGCGTACTGCTGGGGCTACAACGACCAAGGACAGATCGGCGACGGGACCACCGCGAACCGCGACGTGCCGACCCTCGTGTCGGCGCCCGCCGGCGTCACGTGGGCCGAGATCCACACCGGCAGCCCCGACACCAACAACTTCGGCTCGCGGACGACGTGCGCCATCTCGACCGTCGGCACCGGCTACTGCTGGGGCGCCGACACCCACGGGCAGCTGGGGAACGGCGCGGCGGAGGAGGACGCCACCGAGCCATCGCCGGTCGTCACCCCCGCCGGCCGGACCTGGACCTCACTTCGACCCGGCATGAACCACACCTGCGGCGTCACCGACACCGGCGACGGCTACTGCTGGGGTCGGGGCGAGTCCGGACGACTGGGCACCGGCTCCGATCTCGCCGGTGGTTTCGGCGAGCCGCTCGCCGTCGACGCACCGACCGGCGTCGACGCCTGGACCGAGATCGTTCCCGGCGGCTTCTACACGTGCGGGATCACGACCGCCGGGGCCATGTACTGCTGGGGGGCGGAGGGATCGAACGGCTCCATGGGCAACGGCGGCCCCGAGGTCGCCGGGATCGAGACCTCGCCGGTCGCGGTCTCCACCCCCGCGGAGGTCACCGGCTGGCGCAGCGTCAGCACCGGCTCCCAGCACACCTGCGCCGTCGACGTCGACGACATCGGCTGGTGCTGGGGTCGCGACAACGACGGCGTGCTCGGCAACGGCGGCACCGACACCACCGAGCACACGCCAGCGATGGTGCTGGCGGCGGAACCGGTCGGTGGTCCGCAGACGATCGAGAACTTCATCCTCAGCGGCGAGTACGCCTTCGGGACCGACCCGTTCCGCATCCGGGCGATCGTCGGCTCCCCGCTCGAGATCATCTTCACGTCGGAGACACCCGGCGTCTGCACCACCGGCGACGAGTTCCTGCAGGGCGGCTACACCAACGCGGTGCTCACCCTCGTCGGGGTCGGGACCTGCACCATCACCGCGACCCAGCCCGGGGACGCCGACTGGGACCCGGCCACGCCGGTCACCCGGTCGATCACCGTCACCGGCGCCACCGCGTCCGTCACCCTCTCGGATCTGGCGCACACCTACGACGGCAGCCCCAAGTCCGCCACCGTGTCCACCGAGCCGGCAGGCATCGGTACGACCGTGACCTACGACGACTCCCCCACTCCACCGACCGACGCCGGCTCGTATGCCGTCGTGGCGACCGTCGACGAGGAGGGCTACGACGCAACGCAGACGACCGGCACCCTCACCATCGCCGAGGCGACCCAGACCATCTCCTTCG
>JBFIHN010000279.1:0-4988 GCA_041601775.1 Acidimicrobiales bacterium | reverse complement strand
GTCGGGGATCGACGGTGTCCGCGTCGTTCGACCCGGAGCCGACCTGTCGGACGCATCGATCGTCATCGTCGACCTGCGCGTGCCGGGGATGCTCGACGTCGCGATCGCGACCGGAGCCCACGTCATCGCGTACGGCAGTCATGTGGACGGCGCGACCCTCGACGCCGCCGCGGTCGCGGGTGCCGAGACCATGCCCCGTTCGGTGTTCTTCCGTCGGCTGAGCGAGGGAACGCTCGTCGATCGGGACGACTGAGTCAGTCGTCGGGGCGGTCGAGGCGCTGCCAGCCGGTGTCGGTGATCGCACGGGGCTCGAAGAACAGGCAGTCGTCGGGGCAGGCGAAGGGCATCTCCTCGGCCGCGCCCAACCGACACCGCTGGAGCACGTCGCCCGCGGGCGTCGAACGGGTCGAGTAGTGCCGACAATCCTCACGAACAGCCACGGCGACCAGTGTCGCGCAGGATGGTCGCGAGACCCGACCGGTAGGGTCCGCGCCCATGAGTGAGCGTCTCCTCGTCATCGGTGGTGATGCCGGGGGTATGGCCGCGGCATCCCAGGCCCGTCGTCGCCAGCCCTACATGGAGATCGTGGCGCTCGAGAAGGGCAACCGCACCAGCTACTCGGCCTGCGGGATCCCGTATCTCGTGGCCGGCGATGTCCAGAGCCCCGACGACCTGGTCGCCCGCACACCCGAGGAGTTCCGCGACAAGCACCGCATCGACGTCCGGATGCACCACGAGGTGATGGGCATCGACCTCGACGCCCGCAAGGTCGAGGTCCGCGACCACGCTCGGCAGCGGACCTTCCAACTCGGCTTCGATCTCCTCCAGATCGGTACCGGTGCCCGCCCGATCCGACCGGACCTCCCCGGCATCGACCTCCCGCACGTCCGCGGGGTGCAGACCGTGGACGACGGGGTTGCGCTCCTCGAGCGCGCCCGGCAGTCGCAGTGCCGAAACGTCGTGGTCATCGGTGGCGGCTACATCGGCATCGAGATGGCCGAGGCCTTCGTCCGCTGGGGTGCGCAGGTCACGCTCCTCGAAGGCAACGGCCAGGTGATGCGCACCTTCGACCCCGACATGGCGGCACCGGTCGTTCGGGCGATGCGAGCCAACGGCATCGACGTGCGGTTGGGCGTCCGGGCCACCGGATTCGACGAGACCCAGGTGCTCACCGACGCCGGACCGGTCGCGGCCGACCTCGTCGTCCTGGGCCTGGGCGTGGTCCCCAACTCCGAACTCGCCGGCGACGCCGGGGTGACCCTGGGCGTCCGCAACGCCATCCGTGTCGACCGTCGCCAGCAGACGTCGAGACCGGGCGTCTACGCGGCCGGTGACTGCGCCGAGTCGTTCCATCGGGTGAGCAGACGCCAGGTGCACGTCGCCCTGGGCACCGTCGCCAACAAGCAGGGGCGGGTCGCCGGGATCAACCTGGGCGGCGGCTACGCCACGTTCCCCGGCGTGGTCGGCACGGCGATCACCAAGGTCTGCTCGACCGAGATGGCCCGCACCGGGCTCAACGAGTCGGAGGCCGACCGCAACGGCTTCGTCTACGAGTCGGTGACCATCTCGTCGACCACCCGCGCCGGGTACTTCCCGGACACCAAGCCGATCGCCATCAAGGTCCTGGCCGAGCGGGGGTCGCGTCGGATCCTCGGCGCCCAGATCGTCGGCGAGGAGGGCGCAGCCAAGCGGATCGACGTCCTGGCCACCGCCATCACCGCCGAGATGACCGTCGACGACGTCATCGACCTCGATCTGGCCTACGCGCCACCGTTCTCCGGGGTGTGGGACGCTGTGCACATCGCAGCCCGGAAAGCCGCGCAAGCGCTCGACGCCACGGAGCAGACGTGAAGCAGATCACCGCCATCATCAAGCCGTTCAAGCTCGACGACGTGAAGGAAGCGCTCAAGGGCATCGGCATCCAGGGGATGACCGTGTCCGAGGTGCAGGGCTTCGGGCGCCAGTCCGGCCACACCGAGGTGTACCGGGGCGCCGAGTACACCGTCGAGTTCGTCCCCAAGGTCCGGGTCGAGGTCGTCGTGGACCCGGGGCGCGAGACCGGTGTCGTCGACGCCATCGCCGGCGCCGCGCAGACCGGGACGATCGGCGACGGCAAGATCTGGGTCACCGACCTCGAAGCCGTGATCCGCATCCGCACCGGAGAACGCGACGCCGACGCCGTGTGATCGGTCTCGACGGTGTGACGGGTGACCTCGCACCTCTACCGACCGGTCGGTAGGCTGACGACCATGCCGCTGTCCGATGCCGCGCTCACCGAAGAACTCGCGCCCGTGGTCGCCGGGCTCGTCGACCGCCACCTGGCCAACACCAAGGAGTGGTTCCCGCACCGTCTGGTGCCGTGGAGCCGGGGTGAGGACATCGGGGCCGACTACGAGTGGGACCCGGCCGAGACGGAGCTCTCGCCCGAGGTGCAGTCGGCGATGATCGTCGACCTGCTCACCGAGGACAACCTCCCCTACTACTTCGAGACCATCTACAACCTCTTCGGCAAGCACGAGCCGTGGGGCGTGTGGGCCCGACGGTGGACCGCCGAAGAGGGCCGGCACGCGATCGTCATCCGCGACTACCTCCACGTCACCCGCGCCGTCGACCTCGACGAGCTCGAACGCGGGCGCATGGCGCAGGTCTCCCTCGGTGAGGTCCCGCATCCCGAGACCGTGCACGACGGCCTCGCCTACGTGACCATGCAGGAGCTGGCAACCAAGATCAGCCACCGCAACACGGGCCGTCTGCTCGACGACAAGGTCGGCTACCAGGTGATGGCCACCGTCGCCGGCGACGAACAGCTCCATCACGTCTTCTACCGCGATGCGGCCACCGCAGCGCTCGAGGCCGACCCCGATGGCATGGTCATGGCCATCGACCGCCAGGTCCGGACCTTCGCCATGCCCGGTACCGGCATCCCCGGGTTCGCCACCCACGCCAAGCGCATCGCCCGGGCCCAGATCTACGACATGCAGATCCACCTCGAGCAGATCCTGCGTCCGATGGTCGTCGACCACTGGAAGCTCCCCGAGCTCGAGGGGCTCTCGCCCGAGGCCGAAGCTGCCCGCGAGTCCGTGCTCCGGTACCTGGAACGAGTCGACTCGGCGGCGAAGAAGATGGCGGCCCGGCGCGAGCGGGAGATCGAGCGCGAGCTCGCCAACGCCTGAGGAGCACCTCCGACGCTTCGTTCACAGAGCGGAAACAGTCAGGACCCTCGCCCGTCACACGCTGACGCCAATGTGACCCGAACACCTGCGGCGCTTCGTCGCGGGTCGTCTGCGAGCGTGGAGGAAGTCCGTGGAAGGCAACAACGCCTGGTTGCTCATCTCATCAGCCCTGGTCCTGTTCATGATCCCGGGTCTGGCGTTGTTCTACGGCGGCATGGTGCGTTCGAAGAACGTCCTGAACATGCTGTTGATGAACGTCTACTGCGCGCTGGTGATCCCGGTGATCTGGGTGCTCGCCGGCTACTCGCTGGCCCTCGACGGGAACAGCGACTCGCGGTTCATCGGCACCACCGACCTCTTCGGCCTGTCCGGGGTCGACGACGGCGCCACCCTGCTCGGCATCGCGTTCTTGATGACCTTCGCCGCCATCACGCCCGCACTCATCTCGGGGGCCATCGCCGACCGCATGAAGTTCGCCGCATGGGCCGTGTTCGTGCCGGTGTGGAGCATTCTCGTGTACTGCCCCGTGGTCTTTTGGATCTACGGCCTCGACGGCGACGGCGAACTCGTCGGCTGGCTCGGCGCTCGTGGCTCGCTCGACTTCGCCGGCGGCACGGCCATCCACATCAACGCCGGCGTGGCCGCGCTGGCCATGGTGCTGGTCCTCGGGAAGCGCAAGGGGTGGCCCCGCGAGGCGATGCCGCCGCACAACCTGCCGCTCGTCATGCTCGGCACCGGCATCTTGTGGTTCGGCTGGTTCGGCTTCAACGCCGGCTCGGCGTTCGCAGCCGACGACGTCGCCATCCAGGCGTTCATGAACACGTTCCTGGCCGCCGCAGCCGGCGGCCTCGCCTGGCTGGTGATCGAGCGGGTCAGCGACGGGCACTTCACGACCCTCGGCGCGTGCTCGGGCATCGTCGCCGGTCTGGTGGCCATCACCCCGGCCGCCGGCTTCGTCGGTGGACTCGCCGGAATCGCCTTCGGCGTCGTGGCCGGCGTGGTCTGCTACCTCGCGATCCAGCTCAAGTACCGCTTCGGCTACGACGACAGCCTCGACGTCGTCGGCGTGCACATGGTCGGCGGCATCATCGGCGGACTCCTCATCGGCCTCTTCGCAGACTCACGGATCATCGGTCGGACCGAGGGCGACTTCCTCGACGGCCTCCTCTTCGGGGGAGGAACGGAACTCCTCGTCGAACAGGCACTGTCGATCGTCGTGGTCCTCGTCTACTCCTTCGTCGTGACCTTCGTGCTCGCCAAGATCCTGGCGGCGGTCATGGGCATCCGCGTCGACGACGTGGACGAAGCCGGTGGTCTCGACCAGTCCGAACATGCCGAGTCGGGCTACTCGCTCGCCGACCTGGGATCGATGCAGCGGGGCTAGCCCCTGCCTCGCCGCCCTGATGAACCTCACCCACGACGACCTCCGTGCCGACCGGACCCTCGTGGGGCGCGCCCTGTGCGAGGCCTACGCCGACCGTGCCGACGCGTACCTCCAGGCCCTGTTCGACGGTGCCGTCGACGCGCCGTCGGGCGTGGCGCTCGTCGCGCTCGGGGGATACGGGCGCCGGGAGCTGAGCCTCCAGTCGGACCTCGACGTCCTCCTCCTGCACGACGGGAGCCGCGACATCGGGCCGGTGGCCGACGCGATCTGGTATCCGGTCTGGGACACCGGCGTGAAGCTCGGCCACGCCGTCCGCACCACGAAGGAGGCCCTGGCCCTCGCCGCCGACGACCTCGACTCCGCCACCGCACTCCTCCAGGCCCGCCACCTCGCGGGTGATGCAGCCCTCACGGCCGCCCTGATCGACAAGG
>JBFIHN010000278.1:0-5000 GCA_041601775.1 Acidimicrobiales bacterium | reverse complement strand
CGGGATCGGCTTCACCGTGGCGCTCTTCGTCGCCGGGCTGGCCTTCGAGGGTGAGCCGGCGTTCACCGACTCGGCCAAGATCGGCATCCTCGCCGGGTCCCTGGTCTCGGGACTGCTGGGCTACGCGTTGCTCAAGTCGGCACCGGCAGGACCGGGACCCGAGGAGACCACCGCGGATCGGACCGCTCCCGCATTGGTCGACTGACGGCTGACGGCTCACGGACGGCGCCGGTCACCGTGACTTGTCGCGACCGCGTTACGTATGTAATGTAATCGCAACGTCAGCCCGAGCGTTGGAAACGCTGATCGGTTTGCCCGCCCGCCCCCGATCGTCGCAACCACCGCTCGGGTTGACGCCTTTTTCAGCCGACGACCATCCCGCCGACAGCATTACGGTTACGCGACGAAATCCGACAAAACCGGCGAAGTCAGGCGTCGACGTCTCGCCGGCCGGCGAGCGCACGGCCGAGCGTGAGCTCGTCGGCGTACTCGAGGTCGCCGCCCACCGGGAGGCCGCTGGCGATCCGGGTCACCCGGATCCCGAGGGGCGTGAGCAACCGCGCCAGATACATGGCGGTGGTGTCGCCCTCGAGGTTGGGGTTGGTGCACAAGATGACCTCGGTCACCTCGTCGGTGTCGATCCGGCCGAGCAGTTCGTGGACCTTGAGTTGGTCGGGGCCGACGCCCTCCATCGGATTGATGGCCCCGCCGAGCACGTGATAGCGGCCGTGGAACCCGCCGGTCTTCTCGACCGCGATGATGTCGCGCGGTTCCTCGACCACGCAGATCACGGTGGTGTCGCGCCGGGCGTCGGCACAGATCGAACAACGCTCGGCCTCGGACAGGTTGTGGCACACGTCACAGAAGCGCACCCGGTCCTTGGCGGTCGAGATCGCGGCCGCCAACGCCAGCGCGTCCTCCTTGGGGACCTTGAGCAGGTGGTAGGCGACTCGCTGGGCCGACTTGGGCCCCACGCCGGGGAGGCGACCGAGTTGGTCGATGAGGTTCTGGACGGCGTCCGAGTGCACGGGGGCTACTCGTCGTCCTCGGGGTCCGGGCCACCGAAGAGGCCGGACAGGCCGCCGAGCATCGACGTCGGGTCGAGGTCGCCCATCGCGCCGGCCTGGAGTGACGCGATCTGGTTCGTGACGTCGCGCATGGCGGCGACGATCAGGTCCTGGAGCGTCTCGATGTCCGTCGGGTCGACGACCTCGGGCGAGAGGGCCACGGCGAGCACCTCGCCGGTGCCGGTCGCCGTCACTCGGACCACACCCCCGCCGGACGATCCGACCAACTCGGTGTCGGCGGCCGCCTGACTGGCGGCCATGGCGGCCTGGGCCTGCGCCAACAACCCGCCGAGCCCACCGCCACCCTCGCCACCGAGGCCTCCGAGCAGTCCGCCCAGATCGAGGCCCTGTGGCGTCTCTTCGCCGGGTGTCTGCTCGTCGCTCACGATTCCTCCAGGAGTTCGGCGCCGGGGAAGGCGTCCTTGAGTTGGGCCACGCCGCCGACGCTGGCATCGGGGGCGTCGGTCAGTTCGTCGAGGTCGACGGCATCGTCGACGACGTCGTCGTCGACGACCGTGGCCTGATCCGGTGGTGCGGCCGCGGGGGCTGGCTTGGCGTCGTCGACCACCAACTCGAGCGGCACCGGCCGGCCGAAGTGGTCGGCCAACGCGGCAGCGACCTCCTCACGGCATCCTTCGCACTGGTCACAGTGGGCGCGATTGGGCAGCGCGAATCGAACCATCCGCCCGTCGCCGTCCACGAAGTGGCCGGGCTTGAAGAGCGCACGTGCCCGGGGCTTGAGGGCGGCCAGGACCGCCGACTCCCATGCCGAGGTCAACTCGGCCGTCGTCGGCGGCGGGCCGGTGGTCGTGGCCCCGGGTTCGGCCGGGGCCGGATCCACGGCCGGTGCGGCGGCCGGAGCTGGCGGCTGGGCCGCGGGTGCCGGCGCCTCGGAGGCCGGGGCACCGGCGACCGGCTCGGACCGGGAGCGTCGGACCGATCCGAGCGTGGGGCGCGACCCCGACGGCGCATCGGTCGACGGTGCCGGCGGCGCCGATGCCGTGGCGTCACGCTGGCTCAGGTTCGCCCGGGCCGCATCGGCACCGCGGCGTGGTCGCCCACCGGAGGGGGCGGCGGTCGCCGGAGCTGGTGCCGGGGCCTGGGCCGGCGCATCGGCGGGCGCAGGCGCCTCCGTCGTGGGGTCGGACGCCGCGGCGGGGTTCGCCGGCCCGGCCACCACACCGGATGCGAGTTGGTGTTCGAGGTGTTCGACCCGGGCCACGAGGGAGGCGACGTCGTCACCGGCGTCGACCCTGGTCAGTCGGACCAGTGCCACCTCGAGGGTGATCCGCGGATCGGGCGCCTGGCGCATCTCGACGCTGGCGGTGCCGATCAGCTCGAGCGCTCGGGTGAGCGACGCCGGACCCAGCGCGCTCGCCACGTCGGCGGCGCGGGCCGCGGCCGTGTCGGTCATCGCGCCACCGGGAGCCCCCATCGACACCAGGAAGGCGTCTCGCAACGACTCGATGAGTGCCTCGGCCAACAGACGGGGGTCGCGGCCGGCACGGACCGAGGCATCGACCGCGACGAGCGCCGCACCGGCATCTCGGGCGCCGAGGGCGTCGACGATGTCGTCGACGGGGACACCGAGCGTGCTCACCCCACCGGTGGCAGCGACCTGGTCGAGGGCCGAGAGCGTGTCGCGTGCCGAACCGGCGCCGACGCGGACGACGTGTTCGACCGCGGATTCGTCGAGGCCGAGATCGGCGTCGGCGATGACATGGCGGACGTGGTCGGCCAGGACGTCCGCCGAGAGCAGATGGAAGTCGAAGTGCTGCGTCCGCGACCGGATCGTGGGCAGGACCTTCTCGGGCTCGGTGGTCGCGAGCACGAACACCACGTGCTCCGGCGGCTCCTCGAGCGTCTTCAGCAGCGCGTTCGACGCCGCCTTGGTCAGCATGTGGACCTCGTCGAGGATGTACACCTTGCGGTTGCCGCTGGTGCCCATCGAGACCCGTCCGAGCAGGTCGCGCATGGCGTCGACGCCGCTGTTCGACGCCGCGTCGAGCTCCTGGAGCCAGTCGACCTGGCGCCCCTCCTCGACGGCCTTGCAGTTGTCGCAGGTCGTGTCGGGCTCGCCGTCGACGGGATGCGCACAGTTGAGGACCTTGGCGAGGATGCGCGCCGTCGACGTCTTCCCGGTCCCCCGAGGGCCCGAGAACAGGTACCCGTGGGCGACGCGGGACTCACGTACCGAGTTCTTGAGCGCGGTGGTGACGTGATCCTGGCCGAGCACCTCGTCGAAACGCTGCGACCGGTAGCGGCGATACAGGGACTGGTAGCTCATGCGCGCCCGACCCTACCGGCCGTGCCCCGTCGCCGGATCCCCTAGTTGAGGCCCCGCTTGTCCTGCTTGAGGGCGGTGTCCACGGCGAGCGCCGAGGCGACGACCATCGAGCGCAGCGGCTCGGCGAGCGCACCGTGGATCTGCACGACGTAGTTGTCGGCCGACGTGAACATCGTCTTGGCCAGACCCTCGAACGTCTTGGTGATCCGGGCGACCTCGTTCCCCGACGCGTCCTGGATGCTGAAGTTCCAGGCACGCCAGTTCTCGCCGTTCACCGACCCGATCGCTTCGCCGCCCACCTCGAGGCCGAACCGGATCTTGCCGATGGCGTTGAGCTGGCGGACCTGGCCGATCTCGTTGCCGGCACCGTCCTTGACGATCACCCGGCTCTTGAGGATCTTCGCCGGACGGACGAGGCCGAGCACCACCGTCCCCGAGGCGTCGACGACCTGGAGCGAATGGGTGAGGTACTGGTCGATGTCGCCGACCGCGCGCAGCACCTTCTTGGCCATCGACTGACCCACCTGGCGAACGGCACCGATCTGGGTGCCGTGTTGATCGAAGATGGCGTACTCGTTGCTGATCTCGATGAGCTTGGCCTTCTGGTTGACCACCAGGACCGGCTCGGTGAACAACGAGCCGCCCCCGACGAAGGGCGCCGCGCCGCCCGTGACCTTGCCGACGTCGCGGGTGATCTTGTCGGTCGCTCGCTCCACGACGGGGACGTGACCCTGCCCCGACGGCGCATCGGTCGACTGCTTGCCATGGGCCGACACGTGTTCGGTCCACGCGGTCCCGTCCCAGTACCGGTGCTCGAAACGGCCGTAGGGGTCGGGATACCAGTTGGCCGGTGTCGGCGGCGGGGGCGTGTCGCTCATCGCCCGATGATGTCACGACCGGACCGGTCGAGTCCGCCGTTCCCACACCGACGGTGGCTGCTCCTACACCCAAGGTGACGGCCAGGCGATCTGCGGCACATCGCAGTGTCCGCTGAGAGCTGCTGCCTTCCGGCCCTGACTCGGTTCACGGGCTGTGATTGCACAGGACCCGGCCGCCACCTTCGGTGTAGGAGGAGCGAGACACTAGTCTGGCAGACCCCAGAGGAGGGGTGCGAGAGCGGCCGAATCGGCACGCTTGGAAAGCGTGTGAAGGGCAACCTTCCGAGGGTTCGAATCCCTCTCCCTCCGCTCGAGGCCACGCCGGCCGTTCAGCCAGACGCTGAGCGGCCGGACGGCCCCAGCCCCGCCCGGCTCCGCTCGCGCCTCGGACGGCGAACCGTCCCGGCTGAAGCAGGATTCGACAGCGCCGAAGGCAGTTCCTGCCTGGGCTACCGTCGGTTACGTGCCCCCAGCCGAGATCGTCGACCACCACGCCGCCATGACGGTGGCGCTCGAGGAAGCCCGAGCAGCCGAGGTCGCCGGCGAGGTTCCCGTGGGTGCCGTGATCGTGGTCGACGGCGAGATCGTGGCCCGGGGCCACAACCGACGCGAGGCCACCAACGATCCCAGTGCCCATGCCGAACTCCTCGCCCTGCGCGACGCCTGCGCGGCCGCGGGTTCCTGGCGGCTGCCGGGCGCAACCGTCGTCGTGACCCTCGAGCCGTGCGCGATGTGCGCGGGTGCGCTGTCGGCGGCCCGGGTCGAGCG
>JBFIHN010000277.1:0-5032 GCA_041601775.1 Acidimicrobiales bacterium | reverse complement strand
GAGTGCCGAGGCGGTGTTGTCGAGCACACTCGCGATGCGTTCCTTGCCGGCGATGGGCAGACCGTGCGCCGGGAGGAGCAACTCGGGCTCGAGGGCGATCATCTTGCGGAGCGCCACCGCCCAGTCGGCGGCGTAGCGCTGGACCTTCTGCGGGTTGCCGGCGTTGGGGAACACCCAGATGAACAGGTCGCCGGAGAAGATCGCCTTGTGGTCGGGCACCCACGCCCACGCGTGATCGTCGGTCTCGCCGCGGTCGTGGTGGAGTTCGATGGTGGTGTCGCCGGCTCGCAGGTCCAGCTGCGAGCGGAACGTGTCGTCGGGTCGGACGAAGTCGGCGGGGAACGTCATGCCTCCACCGAACTGGCGGGCGTTGATCACCTGGTTGTAGCCCTGGGTCCACTCGTAGCGGTCGAAGCGTGTCGGGGCGTTCTCGTGGGCGACCAGGCGCGGCCGGGCGTGACGGTTCTGCTCGGCATCGGCCAGGAACGCCGGCGTGCCGGTCACGTGGTCGACGTGCCCATGGGTGTACACGATCGACGCGAACGGGTCGGTCCGCCAGCTGCGCAGTGCGGCCACCGCAGCGGCCCCGAACGGGCCCATGGAGGTGTCGAACACCGTCAGCCCGTCGCCGGCGTGCAGCGCCCACACGTGCGAGAAGGCACAGACCATCCCGATGCCGTCGGCGACCTCGTGGAACGTCGAGTCCATCGGGTTGTTGGCCTGGGGGCCCTCGTAGACCCCGTCGTCGATGTAGCGGGCCGACCTCGCCAGTAGCTCTGTCATCTCGTCATCCTCTCAGAACCCGTAGAACTTTCCCTTCGGTCGGGCGTGGACGTGCCAGTGTCCGGGGATCGACCGCCGGTTGTCGTCGAGCCAGATCTCGCCGTAGCGCTCGACTGCCACCGCCTCGAGGCGCTCGAGCATGTGGACACGGTCGGCGTCCGACGGATCGATGCCGTGGGGGCGCCACACGACCATCGGCACACCACACGATTCGCACTCGGCGACCCAGCAGACGTCGTCCTCGTGGAACCACGGCGACATCCGTGCGGCCTCACACAGTTCGCAGTCGTCGACGCCCGACCCCGACCCCGACCCCGACGCCGACTCCGATCCTGTCTCGATCCCCATCCCCGCCGATCCTCCCACGTTCTGGGTGTGCGATCCGGCCACCAGGAGTACCGATCGCGCACCCAGAAGCGGGTTGGTGGAGGGTTGGTGGAGCTCTGGGGGTGGGTGTGAGGGGAGGATCGGTCGGTAGCGTCGGTCCGGTGACGTCGCACTCCACCGCCGCCTACGCCGATGCGCCCACGTCCGGTTCCGGGCCCGGGGTCCTGGTCCTGCACTCCTGGTTCGGGTTGACCGATGGCGTGAAGGACCTGTGCAACCGACTGGCCGACGAAGGCTTCACGGCCCTCGCGCCCGACCTCTTCGGCGAGGTCGCGACCGACAGCGCGCACGGCGAGGCCCTCCTCGCAGCGGTCGACCCCAACGAGCTCGTGCTCGGCGTGCAGTCCTGCGCCGACGCGCTGCGCCGCATGCCGGCGACGCCCGATGGACCGATCATGGTGATCGGGTACTCGATGGGCGCGTCGCTCGGGCTGTGGCTGTCAGAGCGGGAGCCCGACACCGTGTCGGCCGTCGCCGCCTACTACGGGACACAGAGCATCGACTTCACGCAGACGCGGTCGCGCTACCTGTTCCACCTCGCCGACGACGACCCGATGATCGACACCGACGAACTCGCGCTGATGGAGGCGAGTCTCGGACTCGCCGACCGCCCGATCGAGATCCATCGCTATGACGGCGTCGAGCACTTCTTCGCCGAACCCGGGACGCCGAGCCACGACGAGGGAGCGGCCGACGAGGCGTGGCGACGCACGCTGGAGTTCCTCCGCCGTCGCCCATGAGCCGCCTGCGGCCACCGGGGGGACCCGTCCACTTCGCCCGTCGGTTGGCCCAGGAATGGACCGACGACCGGGTCCCCGACCAGGCAGCGACGGTCGCCTTCTACTCGATCCTCAGCCTGTTCCCGGCGCTGCTCTCGCTGGCGGCGGTGCTCGGAGCGCTCGACTCCATCGTCGGGGCCGAGGTCGCGACCCGGGTCGAGACCCAGGTCCTCGACGCGCTCCGCACCGTGCTCACCGACGACGCCGGCGGCACCCTCGACGCCATCGGTTCGGTGTTCGACGAGACCTCGCCCGGACTCCTGACGCTCTCGTTGCTCCTCGCGATCTGGACGGTCACCAGAGGGTTCGCAGCCCTGGTACGGGCGCTCGACATCGCCTACGACCTCGACGAGCACCGGTCGTGGCTCCGGACCCGGGCCACGGCGTTCGGCCTCGCGGTGGGGTCCGTCGCTGCCGCCGCCGTCATGTTGACCCTGCTGGTGGTGGGGCCGCTCCTCGGTTCGGGTGAGGACGTCGCCGACACCCTCGGTCTCGGCGGTGCCTTCGTCTTCGCCTGGGACGCGCTCCGACTCCCGGTCGCCTTCCTCGTGCTCGTGCTGTGGGCGGCGACGATCTTCCACGTCGCGCCCGACCATCACACCCCGTGGCGGGCCGACCTCCCGGGAGCGGTGGTGACCACCGTCTTGTGGATCGTGTTCTCCGGCGGTCTCCGGGTGTACCTGGCCGTGGCCACTGCCGGGAACGCGGTCTTCGGCACGCTCGGGGGCGTGCTCATCGTGCTGTTGTGGCTGTGGCTGCTCTCGCTCGCGGTCCTGCTCGGCGGGGAGATCAACCAGCTGCTCATCGATCCCGACGCCGGATCAGCCGCGGTCGAGCGCCTCGCGGAGGGTGGCGACGAACGCCCCGGCCTCGACGGCGGTGCCGCCGTCGAGGATGATGCGCATGATGGCGGAAGCGACCACGACACCGTCCGAAGCGGCTGACGCCACCACGGCGGTCTCGGGCGACGAGATCCCGAAGCCCATCGCCACGGGGAGGTCGGTCACGGCCTTGAGCCGGCCCGCGAGCTTCGCCGACCACTGGCCGATGTCCGCGCGCTCACCGGTGACACCCAGCACGTTGACGCCGTAGACGAAACCGCGGCTGCGAGCCACCAGACGTTCGAGCCGCTCGTCCGAGCTGATCGGGCTGGCCAGCATGACGGTGTCGAGATCGGCGTCGCCGACGGCGGCTTCCCAGGGGTCGAGCTCCTCCATGGGGATGTCGGGGACGATCGCTCCGTGGATCCCGGCCGTGCCGCACTCGGCCACGAAGCGCTCGAACCCCATCCGGAACGGGATGTTCGCGTAGGTCATGGCGGTGAGTGGCGTGCTGACGTCGAGGTCGCGCAGTTCGCTCAGGATCGAGATCGGGGTGGTACCGCGGGCGAGTGCCCTGTCGTTCGCCGCCTGGATCGTCGGACCGTCCATGACCGGGTCCGAGAACGGGATGCCGACCTCGATGGCGTCGGCGCCGGCGTCGTCATAGGCGCGGATGATGTCGAGCCAGTCATCGCTCACCCCCGCGCTCACGTAGGGCAGCAGGAGCTTGCGGCCGCTGTCGCGCCGTGCGCGGAGGTGCTTCTCGAGCGTTCCCATGTCAGACGTCCTCTCCGAGCAGTTCAGCGATCTGGGCCACGTCCTTGTCACCCCGGCCCGACAGGTTGATCAACACCGTCTTGCCGGCGAGTTCTTCGCGGGAGCGACTCACCCAGGCCAGTGCGTGGGCCGACTCGAGCGCAGGGATGATCCCCTCGGTGCGGGCGAGCAGCTGGAACGCCTCGACCACCTCCTCGTCGGTGACGGCTTCGTAGCGGGCCCGGCCGATGTCGGCCAGGTGGGCGTGCTCGGGGCCGACGCCCGGGTAGTCGAGACCGGCGGAGATCGACTCGGCCTCCTGGACCTGTCCGTGATCGTCCTGGAGCAGGAACGACGTCGAGCCGTGGACGATCCCGGGGATGCCGTGACCGATGGCCGCTCCCCCGGCGGGCTCGATGCCGACGAGCTCTGCGGCGGTGTCGACGAAGCCACTGAAGATGCCGATGGCGTTGGAGCCACCACCGACGCAGGCGACGACCACGTCGGGGTCGCTCCCGGTCCGGTCCCGGACCTGATCTCGCGCTTCGTCGCCGATCACGCGATGGAACTCCCGCACCATCATCGGATACGGGTGCGGACCCATGACCGACCCGAGGAGGTAGTGCGTCGTCTCGACGGTGGCGACCCAGTCGCGCATCGCCTCGTTGACCGCGTCCTTGAGTGTGCGGCTGCCGGTCTCGGCCGAACGGACCTCGGCACCGAGCAGGCGCATGCGGAACACGTTGAGCTTCTGACGCTCCATGTCGACCGCACCCATGTAGACGACGCAGTCCTGGCCGAGGAGGGCAGCGGCGGTCGCGGTGGCCACGCCGTGCTGGCCGGCGCCGGTCTCGGCGACGATGCGCTGCTTCCCCATCCGCTGGGCCAGCAGTGCCTGCCCGAGCACGTTGTTGATCTTGTGGCTGCCGGTGTGGTTCAGGTCCTCACGCTTCAACAACACCCGACAGCCCAACTGCTCGGACAGCCGGTGGCATTCGGTGAGCGCCGACGGGCGGCCTGCGTAGTCGCGCAGCAGGTCGGCGAGCTGCGTCCGGAAGCCGTCGTCGGCCCAGGCCCGCCGGAACTCGGCCTCGACCTCCTGGCACGCGCCGACGAGCGTCTCGGGGATGTACTGGCCACCGAAGCGGCCGAAGCGGCCGTTCTCGGGGTCGCCCATGAGCGAAGGGGACGTGGTGTCCGTCATCAGATCGTGGTCCTGTCTGGATCGGAGGCGGGTGCGAGCGGTGGATGGAGGGCCGGGAGGTCGGCCCCGGCGGCGCGGGCTTCGACGACGAAGCGACGAAGCGCCTCGGGGTCCTTCTTGCCGAACGACGCCTCGGTCCCGCTCGCGACGTCGACCCCCCACGGACGGACGGCGGCGATCGCTGCAGCGACGTTGTCGGGCCGGAGCCCACCGGCCAGCAGCAGACGGTGCCGGGCGCCCAGGTCGCCCACGAGGCTCCAGTCGAAGGGCACTCCGCCACCCGGCGTCGGGGCGTCGACGAG
>JBFIHN010000276.1:0-5052 GCA_041601775.1 Acidimicrobiales bacterium | reverse complement strand
GCCGACGCCGCCCACGAACTCCGCACGCCGCTCACCGCACTCCGGGGCTACACCGAACTGTACGAACGGGACATGCTCGACGAACCCGGCGCCCTCGACCGGGCGATGAGCCGGATCGGCACCGAGAGCGAACGGCTCGAACGACTGGTGTCGTCGCTGCTCGACCTGGCACGCGGAACCACCGCCTCCGGACGGGACCATGGCCGCGTCGACGTCTCCTCGATCATCGCCGACGTCATCGACGACATCGGGGCGGCGCATCCCGAACGGGTCGTGGCGGCCGCTGTCGCCCCCGGCCTCGTCGTCGACGGCGACCAGGAGCAACTGCACCAGGCCGTCCTCAACCTGGTCGCCAACGCCTGTCGGCACACGAGCCCACCCGCGACCATCGAGGTCGCCGCGCACCGTGTCGACGGCGCGATCACCGTCTCCGTCGTCGACCACGGTCCCGGCGTCGCGGCCGAGCACCGGGAGCAGATCTTCGACCCCTTCTTCCAGGCCGACGACGCCCGAACCAACGCCGAGGGCAGCGCAGGGCTCGGGCTTGCGCTCACGGCGCAGATCCTGCACTCCCACGGCGGCCAGGTGCTGTTGCGGGACACACCAGGCGGCGGTGCCACGTTCGTGGCGCGGTTGCCTGCCGCCACCGACAACGCTGGCTGACGCGGGTCCGGACGGCCGTCGCTGCCCTGTCGCGACCGCCTCAGTACGAGAACGTGGTGGCGCCGTCGCCGATCCACTCCCAGAGCGGTACGGTCCCGCCGAGCCGGGCGTTGGAGACGAGGTCGTGGTCGTCGAGCTGCTTCGAGTTGAAACAGATCGGACACACCAACAACTCGCCGCTGGCTGCCGCAAACCGGTCGAGCAGGTCGGGAATGCTGGGGCACCCATCGCAGGCAACGCCGACGGCGACCCCGGAGACCGCGAGGCGAACGGCTTCCTTCGTGAGGAACACCAGCGTGGGACGGCCGCTCTCGGCCGCGCCGACGGCGACGAGCAGCGCGACGGTGACCTTCTCGGTGTCCTCGAGCCCGGTCGTCAGGCTGATGGCGGCGCGGTTCACGACCCACCCGCAGTCATGCTGGCCAGTCCGTTGGTCGGGCGGACACCCGGAACCGTCCATTCGATGACGGGGTTGGGCATGATCTCCTCCTCGTGGGGCCGACGCTCGGCCTCGAGGCCGACGGTACGAAGGCTGACAGTGGTTGCCATGGGGTATTCGCCCCATACACGCTCGGAGTCCGGATATGGTCCGCGCGTGTCGTCCGGCGTACGCCTCTCCGAGTTGCTCGCCGCCCTGTCGCTGGCCACTGATCTCGGTCTCGGTCAGCCCCCGGCACACATGTTGCGGGCCACCCGGATCGCGTTGCGTATCGGAGACCGGCTCGGCCTCGACGACGACCAACTGGCGGCGGTGTACGACGTCAGCCTGCTCACCTACGTCGGCTGCCCGGTCTATGGCAACGAGGCCGCCACCCTGTTCGGCGACGACATCGACTTCCGTGCCGGTACCTATGACGTCGATTTCGCGGGAATGGCGGCACGGTCGTACCTGATGCGCCGAGCGGGGTCCGGCGGCACGCTCGGCCACCGCGTCGGTCAGATGGCGTCGCTGGCGGTCACCGGTGGGCGCGGGGTCATCGAGCAGATGGCGAGCCACTGCGCTGCTGCCGGGGTGTTGGCGTCGGGCCTGGGACTGCGCGACGACGTCCGCCGCGGACTCGAGCAGGCGTACGCCCGTTGGGACGGGCGCGGCGTTCCCGACACGATCCGTGGTGACGCGCTCGAGTTGGCGGCGCGCGTCGCCCATGTGGCCGAGACCCTCGAGGTGCTGACCCGCCAGGTGGGCATCGCCGGAGCCGTCGAGGTCGTCGCGGCGCGCAGCGGCACGCATTTCGACCCCGTGGTCGCGGCAGCGGCGACGACCGATCCGGCCGGGCTCCTGGGGGACCTGGACGTCGAACCCATCGACGAGGTGCTCGACGCAGAGCCGGTGGCCCGGGGAGTCCTCACCGACGACGAACTCGACGAGGCGCTGATGGCGATCGGCGACTTCTGCGACCTGCGGTGCGGGTTCTTCGCCGGACATTCGCGCGGCACCGCGACGCTGGCGCATCGAGCGGGCGAACTCCTCAACGTCGGCCCCGACCAGTTGCGGGTCCTGCGGCGAGCAGCATCGATCCACGACGTGGGCCGGTTCGGCGTGCCGGCATCAGTGTGGACGCGACCAGGCATCCTGTCCGCCCACGACGAGGAGCGGATGCGACTGCACGTCTACTTCGTGGAGCGCATGTTCTCGAGGCCGGAGCCACTGCGTCGTGTCGGGCATCTGGCGGCAACCCATCACGAGCGCATGGACGGCAGCGGCTACCACCGGGGAGTGTCCAGCGGGCTGCTCTCGGTGCCGTCTCGCGTCCTCGCCGCCGCGGACAGCTTCCACGCCATGACGCAGGATCGGCCGCACCGGCCGGCCCGGACACCCGAGGAAGCGGGCAGGGAGCTCCGAGCCGAGGTCACGGCAGGACGGCTCGATCCTGCCGCGGTCGACGCCGTGCTGACCGCTGCCGGACAGGCGGCCGGGCGGAGCCGTGCGGGCGGGCCCGCGGGGCTCACCGCCCGCGAGACCGACGTGTTGCGGCTCCTGGCCACGGGCCACTCGAACAAGGCGATGGCTCGGACACTGGCGATCAGCCCCAAGACGGTCGGCAACCACGTGCAACACATCTACGAGAAGCTCGGCGTCACCAACCGTGCCGCTGCGGCACTCCACGCGATGCGCCACGGCGTGATCGACTCGCACGCTCCTCCGTAGCGAAGCCCCGCCGGGTCAGAGCTGGAGGCGGAGGTTGACGACAGCCTCGGCGACGGCGTGCAGGCTGGCTTGATGGCTGCGGGCGTGCGACCGGAGCATCCCGAACGCAGCGTCGACGGAGATGCCTCGTTGGTTGGCGATCATGCCCTTGGCTTGTTCGATGATCACGCGGCTGTCGAGTGCCCGTTGCAGCTGTTCGGCGGTGGTGTGGGCCTGGTCGAGTCGTTGGGCGTTGGCGATGTAGGCCGACGCCACGTCGGCCAGCAACGTCGCACCACCGATGTCGTCCTCGGTCCAGTCGCGTGGCTGGTCGTCGTAGAGGTTGAGGACACCGATCCGGGTGCCGTTGAGGTGCATGGGGATGCCGGCGACGGCGACCAGGCCGGCCTGTCTGGCGGCGTCGGCCAGTGCCGGCCAGCGCTCCGCTTCCTGGTCCAGGTCGGAGACGACGACGATGCGACCCAAGCGGTAGGCGTCGACACAGGGCCCGGACTGGGTGTCCTCTTGGATCTGTTCGACGGTCTCGAGCTGGTTGGGCGTTGCGGTGGCGAAGGTGAGGCGGCCGTCGTTGACGAGGGAGACGCCGGCGCCGGCGACGTGCAGCACCGCAGTGGATCCGTCGACGAGGTCGTGGAGCGCGTCGCTGACCGCATAGTCGGTGACCAGCAGTCGGGCGAAGCTGGTGAGGACATCGAGCAGGCGATCCCGGTCGGTCATGGTCGGACCGCCGGTCGGGTCGCCGTGATCGCAACTCCTGAACGGGCACTGCGCAAGGCGGAGCGCATGGTTCTCCTCGGTGTGCACTCTGACGACGTCTCGTTGCCGGGACTTGCTGGCGGGACTCGTTGCCGGGACCGGGGGCTGGGGCGCCGACGAGAAAATCAGGGTTCCGTACGGAACCGTACCAACGGCGGGGGAGCGGTGGCGTCGCGAGCCCGTCGTCCGGCGTCCGTCGTCCGTCGCTACCCTCGATGGACAGACAAGCGAGGTGGACGCGAGGGCAGGTGCCGATGACGACGGCTTCGGGTGACCATGGCGTGGCGTTCGGGAATCGGCTGCTCGACGCGCTCTCGCCGCCGGATCGAGCCCGGCTCCGTCCCGAGGTGGCGCTCGAGGACTTCGGGATGAAACAGGTCCTGTACCGACCCGGCGGCCGGATCGACTCGCTCTACTTCCCCGTCAACGCGGTGGTGTCGATCCTGACGACGCTGCGCGATGACCCGGCCGTCGAGGTCGCCACCGTGGGCAACGAGGGCATGGTCGGTTCCCACATCGTGTTGGGGTCCGAGACGATGTCGGTGCGGGAGCTCTGTCAGGTGCAGGTGCCCGGGCGGATGTGGCGCATGGACCGCGGCTCCTTCGTCCGGGTCCTCTCCGAGGCGGACCCGTTCCGAGACGTGGTCCAGCGCTACCTCCAGGCACTGTTCGCGCAGATCTCCCAGCAGGTCGCGTGCAACGCCCTGCACAGCGTGGAGGAGCGCTGCTGTCGCTGGCTGCTGCTCACCCACGACCGCGTGGGGTCCGACACGTTCCCGATCACCCACGAGTTCCTGTCGCAGATGCTCGGTGTGCGTCGGGCGTCGGTGTCCCTGGCAGCGAGCACGCTCCAGCAGGCCGGACTGATCGACTACCGCCGCGGGCGCTTGACCGTCGTCGACCGGCACGGTCTCGAGGACGTGGCCTGCGAGTGCTACCGGGTGCTGCGCGACGAGTTCGATCGGCTGCTCGGCCCGGCCGATGCACCGGCCGATCCACCGGCCGGTACGGCCTGACCTCCCCGACCGCGGCTAGGGATCCGTACGCCCGGTCGGGATCAACAGGACGGGGTGGCGGCAGCCGGTGAGGGCGGCGCGGACGACGGCGGCTCGTCCGGGGCTCATGTCCTGCGACCAGCCGAGCGCGATGATGTCGACCTTCTCGGTGTCGGCGACCTCGACGATGGTCTCGGCCGGGGCCCCTCGGCGCAGATGGAGGTCGATGTCGGATCCGGCGCACCACCGGGTGATGAACTCGTCGGCCCAGCTGCGTTCGGCGTGCGCCTGTTGGTCCCAGAACGCAGGAACGGTGTCGGCGGTGAAGACGTGGACGCCGACGAGATCCACGCCGGCTTCGGCGAGGCGGTGCAGGGTCGCAGTGACCGCGCCGGTGCTGCGCACCGTCCCTTCGAACGGGAACAGGACTCGCTGGATCGGACGGGTGTCGTCGGGTGTCGGAGCGTCGGGCGGAACGACGAGCACGGG
>JBFIHN010000275.1:0-5057 GCA_041601775.1 Acidimicrobiales bacterium | reverse complement strand
GTCGCCGCCTGTGCGTCGGTGGACGACGCACGCGTCCTCGTCATCCGGGGCGAAGGGCCGGCGTTCTGCGCCGGCGCCGACCTGACCCACGTCGAGGACAAGGCGGCGGCAGCCTCGGTACGCGACATGCTCGACGTGCTGAGCGGCCTCCCCATCTGCACCATCGCCGCCGTCGGTGGGCCGGCGATGGGCGCGGGATGCCAGATCGCGCTGGCGTGCGATCTCCGGGTGGTGGGTCCGTCTGCCCGGTTCGGGATCCCGTCGTCGAAGCTCGGGCTGATGGTCGATCACTGGACGATCGAGAAGCTCGCCCAGTTGGCGGGTCACGGCTTCGCCCGCTCGATCCTGCTCGCTGCCGACACCGTCGATGCCGACGCTGCCCTGCGTACCGGTTTCGCCCAACGGGCCGGCGACGACGAGGACGCGATCGCCTGGGCACACCAGATCGCCACGTTGGCGCCGTTGTCGATCGCCGGCCAGAAGCTCGCGCTCGACCGCCTGGTCGGTCGGACCGTCGATGCCGACGACGTCGGTGAGGCGTTCGATCGCGTGTGGACGAGCGAGGACCGTCTCGAGGGGATCGCGGCCTTCGGGGAGAAGCGGCAGGCGGCGTTCCGCGGACGATGACGGCTCAGCCGTCGAGGATGTCCTCGCCGAAGGGCGTCCCGGTGATCGAGTAGGCGGCGCAGGCCACGGCGCGGTCGCCCTGCGTCCACGACTCCGGCGTTGGCCACACCGCGATGAGCCCGATCGACTCGGCCACCTCGCCGAGCTGCTCCAACTGGTCGCCGCAGCGGCTGCTCGCCGCGTCGACCACGCGTTGTTGTCCGGGGTACGAGCCGTCCTCGACCTGGAAGTCGGCGGGGTGCAGGTCGAAGACGGCGAACACCTCGAGTTCGTGGGGGAGGTCGCACCGGACCACCGACGCTGCGTCGATCTGGCGACGCTCGTCGACCCCGATGACCAGGCCGGTGACGCAGTCGCCCGGTGCCAGCTCGGTGGCGGCGACGGGACCTGCGGTGACCGGGGGGCCGCTCGTCGACGTCGACGCTGCCCGGTCGTCGTCGGAGGGCGCGCCGCAGGCCGCGATCGTCAGCGCGCCGACGGCCATCCACAGCAACGATCCGGCGGCCCGCATGGCCGACGACGGTATCGGTCGCGTCCTCGGGTCAGAAGTTCGACGGCAACAGTTCGGACACGGCGCCGAACCACACGAACAAGGCGACGCCGAAGGGCACGACGCCCAGGGCGTACGCCGGCCACCGCCGCCAGCGACGGCTCAGGACGTAGAACAGCACCCACACCGCAAGGGCGATCAGGCCAAGGACGATGACCGGGGCCAGGGGACCGGTCTCGTCGCCGTCGAGGGTGTCGATCGCCTGGTCGACCTCGGCGAGGGGCCGTGGCGTCGGGGGCGCGGGGTCGTCGACGAGCAGCGCGCTGACGATGATGCGCTGGCGGGCCGAGTACTTGGGGTGGCAGGACGTGAGCGTCAGCCGATCGTCGCCCTGGTCGTCGATGACCTCGATGTCGGCTGGCGACACGATGTTCTGTTCGGTCACCCGGTAGGTGAAGCGGCCCTGGAGCGTCGTGACCGTGATCTCGTCGTCGACCACCAGCTCGTCGATCCGGTGGAACGGCGCGCCGTAGGTGGTCCGGTGTCCGGCGATCGAGGCGTTGCCGGGCTGGCCGGGGTACGGGGTGTCCGGATAGTGGCCCGGCCCCTTGCGCAGGTCGCTGCGGCTGACGCCCTCGACGACGATCTTGTCCACGCCGATCGCCGGGATCTCGATGCGGGCCATGGGCTCGCCGGGTTCGGGGGCTTCGACGACCTCCTCGGGGACCGTCGTCGTGGTCGCGGTGCTGGTGTCGGTGGTGTCGGGCGAGGTCGTCGTGGGGTCCGGCGCTTCGACGAGCCGGTTCTCGAACTCCGACTCCAGATCGTCCTGGGCCCGGGCCTCGGCCAGGTTCGTTCCCCACAGCTGGTAGGCCACGAACAACAAGATGATGCAGCCGGTCCAGATGAAGACGCGTCCGATTCCACCGAGGATCCTTGCCAACCGCACGGCGGCAGCGTACGGGGTCTTGGAGGGTCCCGGACGTCGTCGGTACCGTTGTGACGCTGATATGGCGCCCGCCGTCCCACCTCCAGCGGTCGTGTTGCAGGCGGCAGTCGTGCTCCTCGACCGGTTCCCCGCACTCGCCGGCGTCGATCTCGACGTCGGTGGCGGCGAGGTCGTCCTCTTGCGCGGGCCGAACGGTGCCGGCAAGACGACGTTGCTGCGAGCGTGCGCCGGACTCGTCCGGGTGGTGCAGGGGACGGCACAGGTGCTCGGCGTCGACGTGGCGGCGACGCCGCGTGCGGTGCGGCGTCGGGTCGGGATGCTCGCCCACGACGACGGGCTCTACGCCGATCTCGACGCCGGGGACAACGTCCGTTTCTGGGCCCGGGCGGCCGGCGCGACCGATGTCGACGCCGATCGGGCACTCGCTCGCTGTGGGATCGGCGGTCGGCTGGCCACGGTCCCCGCCGCTCGGTTGTCGACCGGCCAGCGGCGGCGAACCGCCCTGGCGGCCCTGGTGGCGCGGCGACCCGAACTCTGGCTCCTCGACGAGCCCCATGCCGGACTCGATCGTGCGGGCCGGGACCTGGTCGACCAGCTCGTCGTCGACGCGGCCGCAGCCGGTGCCACGGTCCTCTTCGCCAGCCACGAACTCGACCGGGCCGAGGCGTTGTCCACCCGGATCGTGACCATCGCCGGTGGTGTCGTCCGAGACGACACCGGGCGAGGCGTCGTGGAGGAGCCGACCGGTGCTCGCTGACGCTCGCCTCATCGCCGGCAAGGACCTGCGCATCGAGCTGCGCTCCAAGGTCGGCCTCGGCCAGATGGTCCCCTTCGCCGTGCTCCTGCTGGTGCTCTTCGGACTGGCGCTCGACCCGGATCGGGGCGTCCTCACCCGTGCCACGCCCGGCCTCTACTGGATCGCGGTCCTGTTCTCGGGACTGTTGGCCGTGCAGCGGGCGTTCGCGGTCGAAGCGGCCCCCGGCGTCACCGAGGCACTCCGGCTGTCGGGCATCGATCCGGCCGGCTACTTCCTCGGCAAGTTCGCTGCGGTGGCCGTCCAACTGGTCGTGCTGCAACTGGTCCTGGTCGCCGGCGTCGTGGTCCTCTACGGCGCGGACCTGCACGGCCCGCTGCTCCTCGTGGCCACGGCCGTGGCCGCGACGGTGGCGATCGCCGCCGCCGGTACGCTCTACGGCGTGCTCGCCGCCGGTCTGCGGGTGCGGGACACCCTCGTTCCGCTCCTGTTGCTCCCGGCGCTGGCGCCGGTCCTCCTCGGTGCCACCCGAGCGTCGGAATCCGCCCTCGACGGCGGCGTCGGCGACGGGTGGGGCTGGTGTGGGCTGCTGGCCGCATTCGGCGTGCTCTACGTCGGCTTCGGACTCCTGTTCTTCGGCACGCTCCTGGAGGAGACGTGAGATGACGACACTCACCACCACCACCGACGCCCCCGGCGACGTCGCCCCGACGTCGACCGGCTCCCGGGCGACCAGGATCCTCGGGATCGTGATCCTCGTCGGGTCGGTCATCGGCGCGTACCTCGGGCTCGTGACCAGCGACCCCGATGTGATCCAGCGCGATGCCGTGCGCCTGTTCTACGTGCACGTGCCGGTCGTGTCGCTCATGTACATCCCCGTGACCCTGTGCACGGTGGCGTCGATCATGTGGCTCCGCAAGCGCTCGGACGGCTGGGACGCGCTCGCGTCGTCGTCGGCCGAGGTGGCCACCGTCTTCGTGGGGCTCGGTCTCGTGTCCGGCGCGTTGTGGGGCGAGATCACGTGGGGCACCTACTGGACGTGGGACGCCCGCCTCACGTCGACCGCGCTGTTGTTCCTCCTGCTCGTCGGCTACCTGGCGCTTCGTCGCTACCCGGCCGAGCCGGCGGCACGCGCCAAGGTCTCCGCCGTGGTCGGCATCTTGTTGGTCCCCAACGCGTTGTTGGTCCACTACTCGGTCTCGTGGTGGCGGTCACTGCACCAAGACGCCACCCGTGGCTTCGACACGTCGATGGACGGGAACCAGCTGTCCACCTACGCCGTTGCACAGGGCGTGTTCGTCCTGATCCTCGTCTGGCTCTCCATCCACGCGTTCCGCAACGCTTGGCTCGCGCTCCAAGCCGAGCGCGGCGACCTCGACATCGCCATCGCCGAACGCATGGCGGACGACGACGCGACCGGAGGCATCTGATGATGCTCGCCTACACCGACATCGGGACCATCGTCTTCGGATGGGCGGTCACCGTCGTCGGCATCGGTGGCTACGCCCTCGTCCTGATCCGCCGGGGCAAGCGGCTGAGCCGGGTCGTCGCTCCGGAGGACCGTCGATGGAGCTGAACGCCCCGTTCGAGAACGACGACGACGTCGACGGTCTCGACCTCACGCCTCGTCAGGCGCCACCGGTGCGTGGCGGCGACGACCAGACGCGCAAGCGCATCCTCGTCGGCGCGTTCCTGGGGGTCCTCCTCCTGGTCCTCGGAGCGGTCGCCTGGCAGGGACTGTCGAACGCCGCGCTCTACTTCCGTACGGCCGACGAGGCCGTGGCCCAGCGAGACGAACTCGGTGACCGGCGATTCCGGATCGAAGGCACCGTCGTGCCCGGTTCGGTCGAGCCCGACGGTGTCGCGGTCCGCTTCGTCATCGAGAGCAACGACGTGCAGGTCGCCGTGGCCCACCAGGGCGACCCTCCCGACCTGTTCCAGGAAGACATCCCGGTGGTCCTCGAGGGTCGCTGGAGCCAGACCGACGACGTGTTCGAGAGCGACGGCATCCTCGTCAAGCACACCGAGGAGTACGAGGCCGACAACCCGGACCGGACCGACGAGTTCGTCGGGGACGAATGAACGCGACGCTCGGGTCGGCCGGGGTCATCCTCGGCCTCGTGTCCTGCGCGGCCGGCGTCGTGACCGTCTTCGTGGGGTTGCGTCGCTCCCGGCCGGCGCTCGTCCGCACTGGTCGGACGTACGCGTTCATGGCGCTCGCCGGCGCACTGCTGGCC
>JBFIHN010000274.1:0-5066 GCA_041601775.1 Acidimicrobiales bacterium | reverse complement strand
GCGGGCGATCGTCGATCGGGCGTACTCCCTGGTGCCCAGGTGCGCGACGTACCGGCGGAGGTGCTTCCGGTCGACCTGACCGACGTCGTCGAGTCCGTGTCGCTCCGCGAAGGCCACGAACGCCTCGACGTCGTGACCGTAGGCATCGACGGTCGCCGGAGCGGCATCGGTGAGAGACCGAGCGAAGTCGTCGACGTACCAGGCCACGCGGTCACCGTACCGACCTCCCGTCGGGGCCCCGCGGCATCTCCACGACGGTCGAACGGCGGTAGCCATCGGACTCGCGTTCGACGACGCCTGCGACCTCGAGGGTGGCGAGCCGCGCGGCGACCTCGGTGAAGGGCAGACCGGTCGCCGTCACGATGTCGTCCAAGGAGGTCGGCGTCCACGCCACTGCGTTCGTGACCGGATCGTCGCTCGGGGCCCCCACCTCCGCGTCGTCGGTCGGTGCCGCCCCCGCCGCCACGACGGTCGCGCCCAGCGCGACCAGGACATCGGTGGCGTCACGCACCACGAGGCAGCCGTCGGCCAGCAACTGGTTGGTCCCGGCCGAGGTCGGCGAGTGCACCGGGCCGGGGACCGCTCCCACGTCGATCTGTCGCTCGATCGCCGACTCGACGGTCGACATCGACCCACCGGTCCGTCCGGACTCGACGACGACCACCAGCCGAG
The DNA here is from genome assembly GCA_041601775.1 of Acidimicrobiales bacterium. GTDB lineage: Bacteria > Actinomycetota > Acidimicrobiia > Acidimicrobiales > Salinilacustritrichaceae > Salinilacustrithrix. The sequence continues at coordinate 4,394 of JBFIHN010000274.1, read as the reverse complement.
ACAGGGCGGCGATCACCCGGTTGCGCGCGGGGAACCGCCAGCGTTCCGCCGCCGTGCCCATCGGCGCTTCCGAGACGAGGACGCCGGCGGATGCCACCTCGTGCCAGAGCTCGCGGTGGCGGCGCGGGTAGACGACATCGAGTCCGGTGGCCACGACCCCGATGACCGGGCCGCCGCGCCGGAGCGCACCGCGGTGTGCCGCCCCGTCGATGCCGAGCGCGAGCCCCGACACCACCCCGACACCGCCGGCCGCCACGCCGGCACCGAGCGCACGCGCGGTCGACGTCCCTGCAGCCGTACACCGACGGGTGCCGACGATGGCCACCGAGACCGTGGAGAGGAGCGACGGGTCACCCTGGACGAACAACAGCGGTGGCGGTTCGGGATCGTCACGCAACAGCGCAGGCCAGTCCGCCGAACCCGGTGCGAGGATCTCGACCCCCGCCCGACGGTGATCGGCCACCACGGCGTCGGCGTCGATGGTCCCGGCAACCGACCGCCAACGAGCGACGAGCGACGAGCGCGACGCCGATCCGGTCCGGAACCGTACGTCGTCGAGAGCGCCGCGCCGGACCGCGTCCCACGCCCGATCGGCGGTGCCGAAGGCCTCGAGGAGTGCTCGCAGCCGCGCCGGGCCGAGTTCCGGCAGGGCGAGGAGGCCGACCAACGACGCGGGCGCGGTCATGACGCCACCGCGGCGGGCGGGCCGACCGGCACCCGCAACGCCGCCGCCGCAGCCACGACGTCGACGTCGAGCGCGCCGTCGTGACCAGCGAGATCGGCGATCGTGCGTGCCACCCGTCGGACCCGCTCGACACCCCGGGCAGTCAGCGTGCCCCGGCGCACCAGGTCTTCGAGTAGCGCCGCCGAACGCGGGGCCAGCGGCGCCGCCGCATCGAGGGCCGCACCGTGGAGGTCGGCATTGGGTCCGTGACCGCGAGCGGCGGCGCGGTCTCTGGCCACCAGCACGCGACGGGCGACGACGGCGGTCGGTTCGCCGTCGGGAGCGCCCAGCAGGTCGCCGGCATCGGGCCGTCCGACGTGGAGCCGGAGGTCGAAGCGGTCGAGCAGCGGCCCCGACAGCCGCCGCGTGTAGCGGGCCAGGCCCGCCTCGGAGCACCGGCACCCGGTGGCCGTCGGCCCGCACGGGCACGGGTTGGTGGCCGCGACGAACTGGAACCGTGCCGGATAGGCCACCGTTCCCCTCGCTCGGCTGACGCGCACCCGGCCCTCTTCGATGGGTTGGCGCAGCGCGTCGAGGACGGTGGGTGGGAACTCGCCGAGCTCGTCGGCGAAGAGGACGCCCCGGTGGGCCAACGAGATCTCGCCCGGCCGCATCGCCGTCGTCCCTCCGCCGATCAACGACACCGCGGAGGCGGTGTGGTGGGGCGCACGGAACGGCGGCCGACGGATGAGGCCACCCTCGGCCGGGACGCCGGCAGCCGAGTGGATCGAGGTGACCTCGAGCGCTGCGTCGTCGTCGAGGTCGGGGAGCAGGCCGGGGAGCCGGCTGGCGAGGAGGGTCTTGCCGGCGCCCGGTGGACCGCTGAGCAGGAGGTGGTGGCCGCCGACGGCCGCGATCTCGAGCACCTGCCGGCCGACGGGTTGGCCACGGACGTCGACCAGATCCGGCCGGGCTGGTGGCGTCGGGGCCGGACCGACCGGGGGGTCGCTCCACGGCACCTCGCACCGGAGCGCTCGGACGATGTGGTCGAGGTCCCGGGCGCTGCGGACCTCGACCCCGGGTACCAGCGCCGCCTCGGTGTGCGCGGCATCGCCGACCACGACGCCCCGCACCGCGCCGCGGAGCGCAGCGACCAGCGGCACCATGCCCCGGACCGGCCGGACCGAGCCGTCGAGCCCCAACTCGCCGATGAACGCCCATCGCTCGGTCGACTCGGCCGGCACCTCACCGGTGGCGGCGAGCACGCCGACCGCGATCGCGAGGTCGAGGGCGGTGCCGAGCTTCGGGAACGCCGACGGCGCGAGATTGATCGTGAGGCGGCGCATCGGCCAGGGGAGGTCGCTGGACAACACGGCCGAGCGGACCCGGTCGCGCGCCTCGCGGCACGACGCGTCGGGGAGCCCGACCATGGAGAACGACGGCAGGCCGTTGCCGACGTACACCTCGGCACGGACACGGCGACCCTCGACACCGAGCAACGACGAGGACTGGATGATGGCGAGCACGGAGCGTCTCCCTGATGCGGCCCTTCCGGGCACGGGGGACGGTCGTGGCGCCGACGCATCGAGCGGGCCGGAACGAACCAGCCACGGGAAACTGTAGATCAGGGGTGCTGACACCGTCGCCCGAACCTGCCGGGCGACGCGTCACCGACCCTGGAAGTTCGGCTCCCGCTTCTCGACGAAGGCGAGGAACGCATCGGCCGTGTCCTTCGACACGAGCGTCACCGACTGCGAGCGGGCCTCGTCCTCGAGCGCTTGGGCCAACGTCACGTGGGTCGAGTTGTTCAGCATCTTCTTGCTGAGGCTGAGGGCGATCGGAGGTCCGGCGGCCAGTCGAGCGGCCCAGTCGTCGACGAAGGCGTCGAGTTCGTCGGCGGGGACGACCCGGTTCACCAGGCCGAACTCCGCGGCCTCGGCAGCGGAGAGGATCTCCGCGAAGAACGTGAGCTCCTTGGCCTTGTGCAGACCGACCATGCGCGGGAGCAACCACGACGAGCCACCGTCGAGTGCGAGACCGCGCTTGGAGAAGATCTCGCTGAAGCGGGCAGCGTCGGACGCCACGATCAGGTCGCACGCGAGGGCCAGCGAGCAGCCAGCGCCCGCGGCGACGCCCGGGACCTTGGCGATGGTCGGCTGGGGCAGGTCGTGGAGCCCCTGGATCGCCCGGGCGACGGTGCGCATCGCGGTGAGTTGGTGCGGTGGGGTCTCGTCGCCGGGGGGCGCCCACAGGTCGGCACCGGAGCAGAACTCGCCGCCGGCACCGGTCACGACCACGGCGCGAATCGACGGGTCACGGGCGATCGTGTCGAACTGGTCGCCCATCTCGACCCACATGGGCGCGATGACGGCGTTCTTCTTCTCGGGGCGGTTCAGCGTCACCGTGACGATCGCCCCGGCCCGCTCGATCTGCAGCTCGTCCATCGGTCGGACGATACTCAGCGTGATGGGATTCAACCCGAACCGACCACAGAAGCGGCGCGACAGCGACATCGTCTTCGTCGTCGCCGGTCTCGTCGTCGCCCTCCTGCTCGTGCTCTGGGCGTTCCTCGGCTGAGCTCGCTTCGAACGCCTACGGTGGGCCGATGGCGACGATGGCGACGATGGCGGCACCTCTCCGGCGGATCGGGGTGATCGGCGCGGTCCTCGTGCTCGTGACCGCGAGCGCCGCCGGCGCCGGCGGCGGAGACGGCCCGTTCGACTGGACGATGGACCCGACCAGCGGTCCCGCGGGCACCGTGATCACGGTGACGGGCACCTGCCCGTTGCCCGTGGGCGAGAACGACTGGGACTCCGTCGGCCTCTTCCTGCAGGACCCGAACGCCGAGCCGCCGGAATCGATGGGCGAGGAAGCGGTGTGGCTCGACGAACGGTTCGAGCCGATCACTGCGGGCGAGGAGTGGTCGTTCACGCTCACGGTTCCGGCCGACGTCGACCCCAGCACCCTCGAGGTCGGCAAGCAGTGCGCGAGCGTGGACGGCGAGGGCGCCTACGACCGCGGCGAGACGACGACGTGGATGGACTTCGTGGTCACCGCGCCGACCACCACGTCGACCACCACGCCAGCACCCGAGACGACCGAGCCGGAGGCGCCGGCCTCCGAGACCCCGGCGCCCGCAGCAGCGGCCGTCGCCGCCGTCGCGACGCCGACGTTCACCGGCTAGGGGTCAGAAACAGTTCTCGATGATGTCGACCTGCCCACGCAGGATCGAGACGACGTCGAACCGCACGGTGTGGGCCCGCTCGCCGGACTCGGCGCAGAAGCGTTGCGCGAGCGTTCGGATCCGACGCTGCTTCGCCGGGGTCACCGCCTCGGCGGGGACGCCGAAGCGGTCGGACGAGCGGGTCTTGACCTCGGCGAAGACCAGCACGTCACGGCCTCGCAGGACCAGGTCGAGCTCACCGTCGTGGCATCGCCAGTTGCGGGCCACCACCGTGTAGCCCTGCGCCTCGTACCGGCGGGCGGCGAGCCGCTCGCCGTGCGCCCCGAGCTTCTGGCGGCCGACGGTCATGGTCCGCCTCAGGTCTTCTTGCGGAAGGCCTCGAGATCGAGGTCGGCCTTGGGGAGTTCTTCGATGTTGACGTCCTTGAACGTCACGATCTGCACCTTGGAGACGAACCGTGTCGTCCGGTACATGTCCCAGACCCACGCGTCGCGCAAGGTGAGCTCGATGAACGGGGTCCCCGTGTCGTCACGGACGACTCGTTCG
>JBFIHN010000273.1:0-5089 GCA_041601775.1 Acidimicrobiales bacterium | reverse complement strand
GCAGATCCCGAGCGCACCCTGACCCGGGCCGTGAACGACCTGGCGATGGAGGGCGCGGCCGACATCGCGGTCGACCACCTCGCAACGCTCATCACGATGGAAGCCGCTGGCGAACTGTCCGCGAGCCAGGCGAAGCAGGTCCTCGCCGACATGGCCGCGACCGACCGTCCCCCGGCGGAGATCGCGGCCGCACACGGGTTCGAGGCGGTCGACACCTCGGAACTCGAGGCGCTCGTCGACGGCCTCATCGCGGCGAATCCGGACGAGTGGCAGCGGTTCTGCGACGGCGACGGCAAGATGCAGGGCTTCTTCGTTGGCCAGGTCATGCGGGAGACGAAGGGGCAGGCCGACGGCAAGGTCGTCAACGAGTTGCTCCAGCAACGACGCGGATGACCCGCTCGGCGTGGGCGGTGCTGGCGGCCATCGCCGCGCTGGCCGGCTGCAGTGGCGCCACCGACGACCCCGAAGCCGTGGCGTCGACCACGACGGCGGCCGTGGTCGCGCCGACCGAGACCACGGCTCCACCGACCTTCACAGGCGACGGGAGCTCCGCGTTCTGCCTCGCGCTCGCCGACGCCGACGACCGCCCGGTCCTCGATCCGTTCGAGGCGGGCCTCGATGCCGGTGAGGTCGAACTCCGGCTCCGGGCACTGGTCGTACGCGCGGGTCAGTTGTCCGACGCCGCTCCGCCCGAACTCGCCGCCGACGTCTCCTCGCTGGCCGCAGGACTGGCTGCCGTCGACGAGACGCTGGCGGCCCATGACTACGACTTCGGCGCCGCGGGAGCAGCCGATGCCGATCTCTCGTTCCTCGACGCGGCCGAGTTCGTCGACGTCGGCGTCCGGATCGCCGCCTACCGCGCGCAGGTCTGCGACCCCTGACTTGTGAACAAGCAGTGAAGCGGATGCGAGATCGCCCCCATCGTGGCCGTCCGGTCCGTAGGTTCCAGGGTGATGGCAGCGCCGATCGAGTGGCCGGACGTCCTGCGACGCAGCAACGGGGGACCTCACCCGACCTCGCCACTGCGCGACGAGCGCACGGCCGCAGTCCTGGGGATCGCGCTCGGGGTGAGCTTCGTGGTCTGCTTCGCCACCGGTCTCTACTCCCACTGGGCCCAGAGCACGGACCCGATCATCGCCTTCCCCGCCCGACCGGCGGGGATGTACCGGGTCACCCAGGCCATCCACATCTTCACCGGGGTCCTGTCGATCCCGCTCCTGCTGGCCAAGCTGTGGACGGTCCTCCCCAAGTTCTTCCGCCTCCCTCCGGTGGCCTCGATCCCGCACCTCGTCGAACGGATCTCGTTGCTCCCGCTGGTGGGGGGCGCACTCTTCCTCCTCTTCACCGGCTTCAACAACATCGCAGCCTGGTACCCGTGGGAGTTCGGCTTCGTCGCCGCCCACTACTGGGCGGCATGGATCACGATCGGGGGGCTGGTGGCCCATGTGGGCGCCAAGCTCGCGACCACGCGACGCGTGTTGCGCCGCGGCGGTGCACCGGACGCGCCGAGGGCCGACGGTGGGCTGGGGCGCCGGGGCTTCTTCGCGCTCATCGGCGGTGTCGCCGTGTTCCTCGCGGCCTCGGTCGAGTCACAGTCCATCACGCCGTTCCGGCGCCTCGGGCTGTTCTCGCCACGCGATCTGTCCAAGGGTCCCCAGGGCTTCCCGGTGAACTCCTCTGCGCGGCGACGCGGCGTCGTGGAGGCCGCGGTCTCCCCCGAGTACCGACTCCGTGTCACCGGATCGGTGGCTCGTGAACTGGTCTTCACCCTCGACGACCTGCGTGCCTTGGCGCACCACGAGGCGGAGTTGCCGATCGCCTGTGTCGAGGGTTGGAGCAAGTCGGCCCGATGGCGGGGCGTCCGCCTCCGCGACCTGCTCGCGATGGCCGGCGCCGCCGACGCGGCCAGTTGCACGGTGATCTCGCTCCAGGAACGTGGCGGCTTCCGGTCGTCGTTCGTCAACGCCGCCCATGCGGGTGACCCCGACACGCTGCTCGCACTCGAGATCAACGGCGAGGAACTGCACATCGACCACGGGTTCCCGGTCCGTCTGATCGGGCCCAACCGTCCTGGTGTCAACCAGACCAAGTGGGTCACGGAGGTGCGTGTCTCGTGAAGCACGTCGTGAGCAGCGACGAGGCGAGACCCGCGTCCGGCACGGGCTTCTGGATCGGCCTGGCGCTCGGCCTCCCTCTCGTCGCCTACGGCCTCTGGGGCCTCGTCGACACCTTCCCCGGCGACCGTCTCCGGAACGTCGCCGTCTACTTCGTCGGAGGCGCCGTCGTCCATGACCTGCTCGTTGCGCCGGCCGTGTGTCTCCTCGGCTGGGTGTTGGTGCGGTTCGTTCCTCGTGTCGCCGTCGGGCCCGTGCAGGCCGCGGCGGTGGCGTCGGGCATCGTGGCCCTCGTCGCCTGGCCGCTCGTCCGTGGCTACGGGATCACGGCGGGGGAGCCGTCGTTCCTGTCGCGCGACTACACGGCGTCGGTGCTGATCGTGTGGGGTGTCGCGTGGTCGACCGCGGCGATCGTGATCCTGGTCCGGGTGGTCACCGCTCGGCGCCGGTGACGGCCCAGGCGTCCGACCGCCACCGAGCGGTGAGCGCGACGCACCGCGTGGCCATGAGGACCCCGACGGTCGCCCACACCCAGCCGATCCCGAGGTCGAGCCACAGCACCGCAGCAGCCACGGGCACGGTGCAGCACCCGGCGCCCACCATCGCGATGGCCAGGAAGCGCATGTCGCCGGCGCCGATCAGCAGTCCGTCGAGCACGAACGCGAGCGCGTTCAGGGGCTGGAGCGCGGCCACCCACAGCAGGAGGAAACCAGCCAGCGCCACGACCTGGTCGTCGTTGCTGAACAGTGCCGGGAGCACCGGGCGAACGGCGAGCACCACGAGGGCCGAGAGGACGCCGGCTCCGACGCCGAGTTCGAGCATGCGACGACCGACGGCGCGCGCGGTGTCGGCGTCGTCGGCGCCGAGGTGCCGGCCGATCAAGGCCTGCCCCGCGATGGCGATGGCGTCGAGTGCCAGCGCCAGCAGGCTCATCACTGCGAACGCGATCTCGTGGGCGGCGACGTCGGTGGTGCCGATCCTCGCCGCGACCGCAGTGGTCAGCGTGAGCGCACCACGGAGCGCCATCGTCCGTACGAGGAGGTCGCCGCCGGTGCGCCCGAGCGCCCGGATCGCGGTCCGGTCCGGTGTCCAGGGGAGGCCGCGGTCGATGACCGCACGGCGGACCATGGTCACGTAGACGAGGGCGGTGACGACCTGGGCGACGACCGTGGCCAGTGCGGACGCCCCGATCCCGAAGCCGAGACCGAAGATCAGGACGACCTCGAGGACGAGGTTCCCCGCGGCCGCGGCCACGGCGACCACCAGCGGGGTCCTCGTGTCCTGGAGACCCCGGAGGTAGCCCGTCCCGGCGAAGGTGAGGAGTTGCGCCGGAACGCCGAGGGCCGAGATGCGGAGATAGATCTCGGCGTTGGTCCGGACCGGCCCGGTGGCGCCGAGCACGCCGACGATGGGGCCGGGGAACGCGACCACGACGCCTCCGACGACGACCCCGATGGCGGCGGCGAGCCACAGGCCCTGGATCGCCTGCGTCGCCGCCTCGTCCTCCCGCCCCGCGCCGAGGAGGCGTGACACCGCGGCCGTGGTCCCGTAGGCGAGGAAGATGAAGATCGCATACCCCGACAGGAGCGCGGACGACGCGACCGCGAGCCCGGCGAGCTCGGTGGTGCCGATGTTGCCGACCACCGCCGTGTCGGCGAGGACGTAGAGCGGTTCGGCGACGAGCGCTCCCAGCGCGGGGACCGCCAGCCGGGCGATCTCTCGGTCATGGACGCCCACGGTTCACCGCAGCGTCTGGCGGACCCAGTCGAGCACCAGGTGGAGGGCGCCGTCGGCGGCGACGTCGAGCATGATGTCGTGGCCACCCGGCACCAACTGGAGCGCGGCGCCGTGGGCCCGTGCGAGACGCCGTTGTGACCGGACGGAGAAGACCCCGTCCTCCTCCGCGGCCAGCACCATCACCGGGACATCGGCGACGCCGGGGCGGGTGAACCGGGCCAGCATCGGCGGGAAGGCCAGGTACGACTCGTTCTGGATGCGGGCATGCGCCGCCCGGACCACGTCGCCGCTGGTGGCCGGACAGAAGAACGCGCTCCGCGTGAGCGACTCGGTGTGGCACACGCGGGACAGGTCGGCGGTGAGGAGCGCCCGGAGGGTCTGGCCGGGCGACCGTCGCCCCAGCCGCGCGGTCGCACCGGCGACCCCGCGGCGAGGAACCGACGCCACGAGGACCACCCCCACCAGGTTGTCCGGCCGGTCCTCCAGCACCCGCTGCGCCACGTAGCCGCCCATCGAGTGCCCGACCACGACGACGGGTCCGTCGATCGCGTCGACGACGGTCCGGAGGTGGGCGATGTAGCTGCTCATTCGCGGCCAGATCCGCTTGCGGTTCCCGGGACGGTCGTGGGCCGGCAGGGTGAGGGACGCGGTCGGGTATCCGGCTCGCCTCGCGTCGCCGCTCCACTGCTCCCAGCACCACGGCCCGTGCCAGGCGCCGTGGACGAAGACGATCGTGGCTCGGGCGTCGGCCTCGCCGGAGGGGCCGCCGACACCGGTGCGGGTCCCCAGGGTGGTGCCAGCGGTGCTCACCGGGCGATGTTGGCACGCGACCGACCGGATCGCGTGCTGTGCCCGAGGAGGGCGGGTGTCTACCCTTGCCCCGTGCCGAACTCCCCAGAGAACGCAGACGAGACCTCCACCACCCCGGTCGACATCAAGCACCGCTCGCGTGACGTCACCGACGGCATGGAGCGCGCCCCGGCCCGGGCCATGCTCCGCGCCATCGGCATGACCGACGCCGACTGGGGCAAGGCGCAGATCGGCGTGGCGTCCTCCTGGAACGAGGTGACCCCGTGCAACATGCCGCTCGACCGCCTCGCCAAGCGGTCCAAGGTGGGCGTGCGTGACAGCGGTGGCTACCCGATCGAGTTCGTCACCGTCGCGGTCAGCGACGGCATCTCGATGGGCCACGAGGGCATGCGCGCCTCGTTGGTGTCGCGCGAGGTGATCGCCGACTC
>JBFIHN010000272.1:0-5104 GCA_041601775.1 Acidimicrobiales bacterium | reverse complement strand
CGTCGGCAACCTGTTCGAAGCCCTCGACGGGCCGACGGGCCGGGTGTTCGTCGACGACCGGGCCGACATGTTCCCCGTCGACTTCTTCCTCGACTCGAGGGCGTTGGCCAAGGGAGAACCCCGCTGGAGCGCCGTGCTCGACGACCACGACATCGGCGTGGCGCTGTGGAGCCGCTCGAGCGTGCTCACCTCGCTGATCGCGGCCGACGCACGGTGGCGGGTGGTGTTCGCCGACACCGACTCGATCGTCGCGTGCCGGCGGGGACCGGCCTGCGACGCACTGCTGGCCTGACCAGGCCGGGCGAGCGGCCCGGTGGCGAGCGTTCAGGTGGCGCTGTTGATCGAGCTCCCGATGCTGTGGAACTCCTCGGACGTCTCGTCACCCAGGAAGAACACCGCAGTCAGGCACACGATGGCGATCAGCGCCACCAGCAGCCCGTACTCGACGAGGCTCGCACCACGGTCATGTCGCGTCGGGTTCCGGGCCGTCAATCGGATCCAGAGTGTGGTGAGGGCCTTGTCCATCATCGTGCTCCTTCGGCTGGAGAGGTGCGTGTATCTGCGTGGGACATGAAAGAGGGCGAGCGCTGGTGCGCTCGCCCTCTGCCACGTACTTCCGGACCGGGGGTCCGGAGCATCCTTCGGCGTCGCTTAGAGCGAGCTGCCGACGGAGCTGAACTCTTCCGAGGCCTTCTCGCCGAGGAAGGAGATCGCAACGATGCAGACCACGGCGATGAGAGCCACGAGCAGGGCGTACTCGACGAGCGAGGCGCCACGGTCACTCTTGATCCGAGCCTGGATCCAGGTCTTGAGGATGTCGAACTGCTGCATTGGAGATGCTCCCTGGGTTGTGCCCCGGGAGAGTCCCGGGGTGCTGTGCTTCCTGTCGAGAGAAGTATCGCCCGGGTTCTATTCCGTCTACATAGGTCGTTCTGCCCATTGTCCCCAGTTGGGGGCGCAGACCCGGTATAAATCGGACATACTGGGACGTTGCCCCGCCGGATCTGCCCGCATCGGCCATCAGTAGAGGCGCACGATCCCCATACGCACGGCCAGCAGGACCGCCTGGGTCCGATCTCTGGCGTCGAGCTTGGCGTAGATGGACGCGAGGTGGTTCTTGACCGTCTTCTGCGAGATGTAGAGCTGCTCGGCCACCTCCGGGGTGCTGCAGCCGTCGGCGATGAGCTGGAGGACCTCGATCTCTCGCTTGGAGACGACGGAATCCTCCTCCACGGCCAGATCGCGGGCCGCCGACAACAGGCGCTCGGCGAGCAGCGGGGACACGTCGGTGTCGAGGGACATGGCCTGGCGCACGGTGGCGGCCACCTCATCGAACGAGCAGTCCTTGACGAGGTACCCGGCGGCGCCGGCGCGGATGGCGGCCGCGATCACGTCCTTGTCGGCGTGCATCGTGAGCATGATGACGCGTACGTCCTTGTCGACCTCGCAGATCCGCCGCGTGGCCTCCACGCCGTCCATGTCGGGCATGGTCACGTCCATGAGCACGACCTCGGGTCGGTGCAGCGCCGCGAGCTCGACCGCTTCGAGCCCGTCTGCGGCCTCGGCGACCACGTCGAAGCCCTCGTCGAGCATCGAACGCTTGAGCGTCTCGCGCAGCATGCGGTGGTCGTCAGCGAGCAGTAGTCGGACCGTCATCGTTCTCCCCGAAATGGGTTGCGGCACCCCAGCGAGAGGAAGCGTACCCGGCGGTCCCGGAACCGTCAGCGGTCGTTGTGCAGCGTGACCCGCATGGTCACACCACGATTGGGGACCGAGTCGATCGACAGTCGGGCCCCGATCGCGGTCGCTCGTTCGCGCATGCCGAGCATGCCGTAGCTGTCCAGGCGCCCGACGCGCCCGATCGGCATGCCGTTGCCGTCGTCGCGTACCTCGGCCACGGCCTCGAACCCGTTCGAGAACCAGAAGACGTCGATCCGGGTCCCTTCGCTGTGACGCTCGGCGTTGACGACCGCCTCCTGGGCGATCCGCCACAGTTCGCGTTCCTGCGGTCGCGGCATGCGGGCGATCTCGTCGACGCGGAGCCGGAAGGACATGCCCGATCGTTCCTCGACGCGGGCGCCGAACTCCCGCAGGGCGTCTTCGACCGTGCGATCGTCCGAGACGTCGGTGCGCAGGTCGTAGAGCGTGTCGCGGACCTCGCGGACCACGCTGCGGACGTCGGTGCGGAGGCCGACGAGGTCGTCGGTGACCGACTGGCCCCGTTCGTCGTTCCGCACGATGCGGTCCAGTTCGAACGCCAGGTACGCCAGCGACTGGCCGATGCGGTCGTGGAGGTCGCGGGCGATCCGGGTCCGTTCCTCGTCGGCGCCCACCGTGCGGAGTCGGGCGAACCAGCGGGCGTTGTCGATGGCCAGAGCGGCGGGTTCGGCGAAGCCCTCGAGGAGTTCGGCATCGCGCTCGGAGAAGTGGAACGGCTGGGCGTGCTCGACCAGCGCGACACCGAGGACCGAGCCGCGCGCCCGCAGCGCGACGTACATCCCGGAGCCCGCGCGCGTCGCCAGTCCAGGACCGCTGCCCGTGGCCAGGTTGGTCTCGGACACGACGGTGAGGCGCTCGCTGGCTCGCAGCGCCGGTGTCGGGAGGTCGGCGTCCGTCAGCACCGAGTCGGTCGTCGCTCGTCCGCCGAAGCGTCGGGCGACCGACCAGGTCTGATCACTCTCCTCGTGCAGGATGATCGCCGTCGAGTCGAGGTCGAGGAGTCCGCGCAGCCCCGTGATCGTGGAATCGAGCACCTCGTCGAGGTCGAGCGACGACGGGAGGTTCTGGGCGACGTCGTGGAGGCTGATCAGCAGGTCGTTGGCGTCGGCCAGGCGGTCCATGCGGTCGAGCGCCTCGGAGTGGCGCACGTCGGCGTCGCCGCTGATCCGTCGGGCGTAGCCGGCGACCACGCCGACGAGCAGCAGTTCGACCGACCACTGCACGACCAGCTGGCGGTCGGCGTCGACGTTCGTGCTGTAGTGGAGCATCGGGAGACCGACGGCCAGCGCCGATGCCACCGCGAGGCGGAGTGCGTTGCCGAAACCGGCGGCGAAGCCGGCGACGGCGATGGCCGTGAGCGACGAGAACGCGAGCGGGGAGCTGAAGTAGCCGCTCGCCGCGAGGGCGATGGCGACCAGCGCAGCCTCGCTGGTGAGCGCGAGGAGCCGGCCGAGCGTGGGCTCGGCGGAGATCGGCCGGACCGTGCGGAAGACGGTGTAGGCGACGAGCGCGGCGACCCAACCGGCGAGGGAGAACTCGCGTGACGCGATGTCGGGTGCGGCCAGGACCGTGCCGACGATCGTCGTGCCCCACCGGATGATGAGGATCGGTTGGCGGAAGTTGTCGGCGCGCGTGGGTGCCCCGCCGAACTGCTCGCCTAGAAAGCTCCGCCGATCGAGGCCGCTGCCGGCCCAAGGACCACGATGAACGTCGCGAGCAGGATCGGCATCAGCGGGAACAGGATCTTGACCGGGAGCTTTGCGGCCTTCTCCCGTGCCCAGGCGCGACGCTTCAGGCGCATCTCCGTCGCCTGGGTCTTCAGGACCCGTCCGATCGGCATGCCGAGGGCGTCCGCCTGGGTGAGCGTCAGGATGAAGTTCGATAGGTCTTGGACCTCTGTCCGTCGTCGCAGGTTCTCGAGCGCCTGCCGCCGTGGCAGGCCGAGTTCCATCTCCCGCAGCGTACGGGAGAACTCGTTGGCGAGTGGGGAGTCGAAGTTGTCGCTGACGACTTCGAGCGCACCCTCGAAGCCCACGCCGGCCTCGACCGAGATGGCCAGGAGGTCGAGGGTGTCGGGGAGGTCGCGTCGGATCGCACCCTGGCGTTCCTCGACCTTGCGTTGCAGGACCGACCGGGGCACCTGCGCTCCGGCCAGCGGCAGGCCGATCAGGACGACGACACCGACGTTCGCGCTGACCACGCCGCCCACGAAGAGGAACAGCGCGAGCACGAAGCCGACCACGGCCAGGAGTGCCTGACCGGTGATGATCTCCTCGGCCCGGTACTGGCCCGTCAGCCCGGCATAGATCAGCTGCTGGTGGATGCGGTCGCGGTAGTTGCCGGGCAGCACCTCGGCGGCCGTGCCGATCACCCGGGTGGCGATGGGCCGAAGGACACGGGACAGGAACGGCTCGGACAGGAGTTGCTGGAACTCGTCGGCCTCCTCGTTCGTCCAGTCGAGGCTCTTGAGGTACTCGCCGGCGTCGTCGCGGGGCTCGGCGTCGGCTCGTTCGCGTAGTCCGAGGACCACGAAGCCGATGCCGGCCACGAGGAACAGCAGTCCGATGATCATGGCCATGGTCAGACCTCCACCGAGTTGACCATCCGGAGGATGATCGCGATCGACGCAGCACAGATGACGGCGGCGCCGCCCAGCCACATCCAGCCCCAACCGCGGAACATGGGTTCCATGTAGCCGGGGTTCATCACCTGGATGGCGACGAGGAGGAAGGCCGGAAGACCGCCGAGGACGAAGGCGGAGACGCGTCCTTCGGCCGTGAGGACGTCGATCTCGCGGCGGACCTCTTCGCGTGCCCGGATGAAGTCGGCCAACGTGTGCAGCAGGTCGGCGAGCTTGCCGCCGACCTCTTGTTGGATCTTGATGGCCTGGACCACCCAGTCGACATCGCGGACGGCGATGCGGGCCGACATGCGCTCGAGGGCATCGACCAGCGGGTCACCGAGTTCGGTCTCGGCCACGACCCGGCCGAACTCCTCGGCCAGCGGCCCCTCGGCCTCCTCGTTCATCATCTGGATGGCCCGCAGGAACGTGTGCCCCGCGGACAACGACGACGCGATGAGCGTGAGCGCCTCGGGGAAGGTCTCCTCGAACTTCTTCCGCCGCTGCGTGATGCGACGGTTCAGGTAGGCCGTGGCCACGAAGGGCGCGGTGACGAAGGCGATGGCTCCGAAGCCGATGCTGGAGGTCGCCGCGGCGACGACGACGCTGCCGATCACGCCGGCTGCGCCGACGAGCACGACGAACTCGCCCGGCCGGACCGGCACCCGTGCCTTCTCCAGCTTGTTGAGCAACGACCCCTTGGCGTCGATCGAGTCGATCACCTTGCCGGCCACACCGATGGTGTTCTCGACCAGCTGGCTGTGG
>JBFIHN010000271.1:0-5111 GCA_041601775.1 Acidimicrobiales bacterium | reverse complement strand
GGACGCCCGGGTGCATCGACGGGCTCGGCCACGTCGCCGGTGGAGTCAGCGGTGGAGTCTGCGGAGTCGGTCATCGATAATGAACGTTATCGGAGTCTCCACGCCTGGGGGGACCGGGGTCCCGGGTGGCCGACGGCCGCGTTCGTCCCTGGTCGTCATCCCCGGTGTTCCGACCGGGTGTGCCGACCGGGGCGCGACCGTCAGAATCGTTGGATGGATCCCGAGCCACGTCTGCGCGTGGGCTGTGCGATGTGGGCCAACCGGGCGTGGGTCGGCCGCTCGCTCCCGCGATCGCTTGCCGCCGGAGACGAACTCGGGGCCTATGCACGCCTGTGCACGGCCGTCGAGGGGAACACGACCTTCTATGCCGTCCCGCCAGCGTCGTCCGTCGCCCGGTGGGCCGAGGCGGCGCCGCCGGAGTTCCGCTTCGTGTGCAAGCTGCCGCGCACCATCACCCACGACCAACGGCTCCGAGACGCAGGCCACCTGGTCCGGGAGTTCTGCGATCGGATGGAACCGCTGGGCGACCGCCTGGGGCCGATCTCGGTGCAACTCCCGCCGTCGCTCGGGGCCGGGGACTTCGCGGTGCTCGAGCCGTTCCTCCGGTCGCTTCCCGAGGGGTTCCGGTGGGGCGTCGAGCCCCGCCATCCCGACTTCGCAGCCACGGGGACGGCCGAGGCTGCCCTCGACGCGCTCCTGCGTGAGTTGGCCTTCGACCGGATCATCATCGACACCCGAGCCGTGCTCGCCGGACCGCGCGACACCCCGGCCGAGATCGAGGCGTTCGAACGCAAACCTCGGCTGAAGGTCCGACCGGTCGCCACCGCACGCCAGCCGGTCGTCCGCTTCATCGGCCAGACCGACCCGGAGGCGAACCCGGCGTTCTGGGCGCCGTGGGTCGACCACGTCGTGCGATGGTTGGGCGAGGGCTGCGACCCGATCGTGTTCCTCCACACGCCCGACAACGACGAAGCACCGTCGCTGGCTCGCCGGTTCCATGACGAGGTCCGGGCCCGTGTCCCCGAACTCGCGCCGCTGCCCGAGCCACTGCCGATCGACCCCCAGCTCGACCTCTTCCCCTGACACCCCGGCCGCATCCCCGGACATCGTTCTGGGTGCGCGATCGGGAGCTGAGGAGGTCGAATCGCACACCCAGAAGGTTCACGGGGTGGTTCTGGGTGCACGAACGGGACGCCCAGTGACGGTTCGCACACCCAGAACGGATCTTGGGGGCGGTGC
The DNA here is from genome assembly GCA_041601775.1 of Acidimicrobiales bacterium. Classification (GTDB taxonomy): domain Bacteria; phylum Actinomycetota; class Acidimicrobiia; order Acidimicrobiales; family Salinilacustritrichaceae; genus Salinilacustrithrix. The sequence continues at coordinate 3,872 of JBFIHN010000271.1, read as the reverse complement.
ACCCGGAACGGACGGACCGGGTCAGGCGAGGGCGTCGCGGAAGAAGGCGACGATGCGGTCCTCCATGAACGCTCGATCGGCTTCGGACCGCGGTACGTGGCGTTCGTCGGGGAACAGGAACAGCTCGTGGTCGATGCCGGCAGCGATCAGCGCGTTGAGGAGTCGGGCCGTGTGGCGGAAGTGCACGTTCTCGTCGATGAGCCCGTGGATCAGCAGCAGGCGCCGGTCGCGGAGACCGTCGACGTGGGTCATGACCGACCCGTCGCGATAGCCGTCGGGATTCGACTGCGGCGTGCCCATGTAGCGCTCGGTGTAGTGGGTGTCGTAGCCGTCCCAGGCGGTCACGGGCGCGCCGGCGCACGCGGCCGCGAACACGTCGGGGCGGCGGGCCAGGCACATGGCGCTCATGTAGCCGCCGTAGCTCCAGCCGTAGATGCCGACGCGCGCGGGGTCGGTGATGCCGTCGTCGACCAGCGACTGCACGAGCGCGACCTGGTCGTCGACCTCGACCGTGCCCATCCGGTGGCGCAGCGCCCCCTCGAACGCGAGCCCACGATCGGTCGAACCCCGGTTGTCGACGACGGCCACGCAGAAGCCCGCCTGTCGCAGGTACTGCGCGCGCAGCGCCACCGTCGGGCCCCACGAGTGCGTGAGCATCTGGGCATGGGGACCGCCGTAGACCGACACGATGGTCGGATGCGGCCCCGGTCCGTCGGGGAGATAGACGGCGGCATGCAAGCGCGTGCCGTCGGCGGCGGTGACGATGCGCTCGACGGGCGGCGTCAACCCGAGCTCGGCCACCCGTTCGTCCGACGACGCGTCGTGGAGCACCGCAGTCGATCCGTCCTGGCGGGTCAGGACGACCTGCGGGGGCGCGGTCGGGGTCGACGAGGTGTCGACCCGGTGGCCGGTGCCGGGGTGGACGACCGACGCGTGGACGCCCGCCGTCTCGGTGAGGGGTTCGGCGGCGGTCGATCCGTCGAGGTCGACTCGATGGAGGTGGCGTTCCAGTGCTGTCGGTCCGGTGCTCGTGAAATAGACGCTGCCGGCGTCGACGGCGACCACGCGGGTGACGACGTCCTGCCCGTCGGTGAGGGTCCGGACCAGCGACCCGTCGGCGGCCCGGAGCTCGAGATGGCAGAAGCCACTCCGCTCGCTGGCCCAGACGAACGACCCGTCGGGGAGGAACCGGAGATGGTCGTGGAGGTTGATCCAGACGTCGGAGGTCTCGCGCCACAGCAGGTGTCCTTCGCCGGTGGCGATGTCGTAGCGGACCAGGTCGAGTCGGCTCTGCTCACGGTTCTCGACCTGGACGACCACGTCGCCCGCGGGCGTCCAGTCGACCCGGGCCACGTACCGGTCGACGCCGATGCCGGTGGCGTCGAGGTCGAGCCAGACCGGTCGGTCGCGTGCGCTGCCATCGGCCGCCACCACGCCCACCCGGACGACGGCGTTGGCTGCACCGGCGAAGGGATACGCGTGGTCCTCCTCGGCACCGGGTCCGACCTCGGCACTTCCCTGATGGACGATGCGATAGGTCGGGATGTGGCGGTCGTCGACCTCGCAGAACGCGACGTGCGCGCCGTCGTCGGAGAACCAGAACCCGTAGGGCCGCCCCATCTCCTCCTGGGCCATGAACTCGGCGAGGCCGTTGGTGCGCCCCGTGCCCGACGCGCCGCTCGTGACCTGGACGACGGCGCCGGTCTCGACATCGGCGACGTGGACCTCGTCGTCGCGCACGAAGCCGACGCGGGCGCCGTCGTCGCTCAGCCGGGCATCGAGGAGTGGCCTGCCCGGGCTCGACTCGACGACGCGCCGCGGCTCGGCATCGAGGTCGTCGAGCACCCACAGGCCATCGGCCATCGGGACGAGCACCCGGGTGCCGCGCTTCGCCCACTGGTAGCGGGTGACGCCCACGGCGAGTTCGCGAGCGCGCTCGCGCCGCAACTTCTCCTCGAGTGGGAGGTCGTCCTCGGCGACGACGGCACCGGGGGTGGGGAGCACACGGCGTTCCAGCGTTGCCACGTCGAGTGCCATCAACCGCTGGTCGAGACTGCCGTCGTCGGCGGCGAGGAAGGTGACGGTCGACCCGTCGGGCGAGAACGCGATGGCCGTCGGCACGACCGTCCCCGGCAGTGGTCGACGCGCGACGTCAGTGGTCGTGAGGGCTCGCACGGCCGGACCCTAGAGCGTGCACAGCACTACGGTGCCGGGCGTGCTCGAACGACGCCGCCTCGCCGGTCTGGTGGTGTCGGGGTTGGTCGCGGCCGGGTGCGCCGGGGCCGAAGCCACGGTCGTCGTCGAGCGCAGCGCCGACACCGCCACGACGGCAGCGCCGTCGACGAGCACGTCGTCGTCCACGACCACGGAGCCCCCGTCGACCACCGCGACCACTTCCACCACGACCACGGCCGTCCCGTCGACCACGGTGGCGACCACGACGACCCGGCCCGGCGTCGAACGGGTGGTCGTCGACACCGGGTTCTCGCCCTACGCGGTGGTCGAGGGGCTGGTCCTGGTCCACCCCGCTGCCGGTGTCGAACGCATCGGGTTCCACGAGTCGGGCCACGACGGTGCGCGCCAGCAGGACGCGGTCACCACGGCTGCTCGTCCGATGACGCTCGAGACCCGCGATCGCGGGACCGCCGATCGGACCGCGGCGGACATCGTCGTCGTGCCCGACACCGAGATCCGTTCGCCGGTGTCCGGAACCGTGATCCGCGCCGGGACGTACACCCTCTATTGCGATCACGTCGACGAGTACGCGGTGATCGAGCCCGATGACCGGCCCGGGTGGGAGGTCAAGGTGTTCCACGTCGTGGGGTTGCAGGTGGGCACCGATGCGCGGGTCGAGGCCGGGGTGACGCCGGTCGCGCGGCACGCACGCCTCCTGCCGTTCGAGTCGCAGGTGGACGAGTTCACGGGCGAACCGTCATGGCCCCACGTCCACGTCGAGGTCGTCGACCCCAGCATCCCCGACCGACCGAACCCCGGCGGCGGCTGCTCGTAGCGCCGGTTCACCTCCGGGCTCACACGCGGGTTCACACGCTGGTTCACGAGTCGGGCACCTCGTCGTCACCTGGTGGCCACCTGGCCGGTGGCTGGTTCGGATAGAACCGAGGGATGCGAATCCTGGTGACCAACGACGACGGCATCGACTCGACCGGCCTCCACGTCCTCGCCCGCCACCTGCGCCCGCTCGGTGAGGTGGTGATCGTCGCCCCCGACCGGGAGTACTCCGGGTTCGGTGCTGCGCTCGGGACCCTCCACACGATGGCGCCGGAGGTCCACCGCGAGACGATCGACGGGATCGACGAGGCATGGTCGGTCGGCGCGCCGCCCGCGATGTGTGTGTTCTTCGCCCGCCTCGGGGTGTTCGGCCACGTCGACCTCGTGGTCTCGGGGATCAACCCCGGCATCAACGTCGGCCGTGCGATCTACCACTCGGGAACCGTCGGCGCGGTGCTGACCGCGCGCAACGGCGGGATGTCGGGCATCGCGGTGAGCCAGTCGGTGATCGGCTTCGGTGTCGAGGGTCAGGCCTGGGACGAGATGCTGGTCGGCCAGCAGTGGGAGAGCGCGGCGCAGGTCGCGGCGTCCGCCGCGGCCGGCCTGCTGGCCGACCTTCCGGAGGACCCGGTCGTGGTCAACCTCAACGTTCCCAACGTCCCGGTCGACGAGATCGCGGGTTGGCGTCACGCCGAGATCGGTCACGCGCCGCCGCGGTCGATCGCGTCGGCCACGCTGGTCCCGCGCGAGGGCTACCACGACTCGTTCGAGGTCGAGATGGCGTGGGGTGACGCCCAGGCACTGGACCCGGTCACCGACGGCGGCACGGTCGAGGCGGGCGCGGTGTCGGTCACCTACATCAG
>JBFIHN010000270.1:0-5158 GCA_041601775.1 Acidimicrobiales bacterium | reverse complement strand
GCGACGTCGTGCAGCAGCGATTCGCCGTAGGTCGACCGGAGCTTCTCGACCTCGCGGTAGCGCAGGATGTGTTCGATGATGGGGTGCTCGCCCCGCATCTTCTCGAGCGTCTGGGCGTCGGTCGAGTAGCCGGTCTTGGTCTTCTTCTGTGGGGTCAGGCCCAGTTCGTCGAAGAGGACCTCGCGCATCTGCTTGGTCGAGTTGACGTTGAAGGGATGACCGGCGTCGTCCGTGATCTGCTGGCGGAGTTCGTCGGCCTCGGTCGTCAGTCGGTCACGGAGGCGGGTGAGCACCTCGATGTCGACCCCGACGCCGACGACCTCCATCTTGGCCAACACCCGGATCAGGGGGACCTCGATGTCGTCGTTGAGACCGCGGAGGCCCTGGGCGTCGAGTGCCTCGAGCAACCTCGGGGCCAGGACATGGGTGGCGAGTGCCGCCCGTGCCGCCAACAGCGCGCGCGGCACCTCAGCATCGCCGCCGAGGTCGAGTTGGCCCTCGGGCGCCCCGGCGTCCTCGGGGAGTTCGAGACGCGCATAGCGCTTGAGCACGTCGGCCAGGCGGTAGTTCGACTCGGCCGGGTCGAGGAGATACGCCGCCAGCGTGGTGTCGAGCGCGAGGCCACCGATGTCGAGATCGGCATCCCAGAGCGCCTTGAGGAGGACCTTGGCGTCGTGGGCAGCCACGGTCCGAGACCCGAGCACCCGGAGCAACGACGACCGCACACCCTCGTCGCCGAGCAGGGCCGACGGGATCCACAGCACCTCGGCGACCGAGTCGTCGACGACCACGGCGAGACCCTCGAGCGCATCGTCGACGTCGAAGGAGCCGGCGATCCCGAGGGACCCTTCGGCCGCGAGACCGTCGAGCGCCACGACCGCGTCGTCGGCGACGGAACCGTCGACGACCTCGGCTTCGAGGACCTCGGAGGACTGCATCGCACCGAGGTCGGCACCGAGGGCCTCGGTCAGGCGATCGAAGAGCGAGTGGAACTCCAGGAACTCGAAGAGACGCTTGAGTTCGTCGACATCGATCTCGCCCATCGCCAGGTCGTTCATGCCCCCCGGCAGTTCGGCCGACAGGTCGACGTCTCGGATCAGGTCCATGACGATCGCGTTCTCGCGGACGACCTCTTCGTGGGCGCCGAGGTTCTCGCGGAGCTTCGGGGTCTGGGCATCGAGGTTCGCGAAGATGCCGTCGAGGTCGCCGTAGGTGTTGAGCAGCTTCGCCGCCGTCTTCTCCCCCACCCCGGGCACGCCGGGGAGGTTGTCGGACTTGTCGCCACGCATGGCCGCGTACAACACGTACTTGTCGGGTCGCACGCCGGTGCGTTCCTCGATGCCGGCCTCGTCGTAGAGCGCGTAGTCCGACACGCCGCGCTTGTTGTAGAGCACCTTGACGTGCGGGTCCTCGACGAGTTGGTAGGCGTCGCGGTCGCCGGTGACGACGATGACGTCGTCTCCGTTGTCGCGGGCCTGGGTGGCGAGGGTCGCCAGGATGTCGTCGGCCTCGACCCCGGCCTGGTCGACCATGGTGATCCCCAGGACCCCGAGGACCTCGCGAACCAGACCCATCTGCTGGCGGAGGATGTCGGGCGTCTCGGCTCGTCCGGCCTTGTAGTCGACCACGCGCTCGTGCCGGAACGTCGGCTCGGGACGGTCGAAGGCCACCACGACACCGTCGCTCGGGTGGTCGCGGAGCATGTTGATCAGCATCGACGTGAAGCCGAACACGGCGTTGGTGACCTGACCCGACGCCGTGGCCAGGTCGGTGGGAAGGGCGAAGAACGCTCGGTACGTGAGCGAGTTGCCGTCGATCAGGAGAAACCGTCTCCGCCGGCCGTTGGCCGTGTCCGCCACCGGATCAGTTCTCGTCGGGGCGGAGGGCGCCTTCGATGACCTGGGCGGCGACGTCGCGGGCCTTGACCCGGCCGTTCATCGCCTGCTTCTGGATCCACTCGAACGCCTCGGACTCGGTCATGCCGTGGTCGTCCATCAAGATGCCCTTGGCCCGGTCGACGAGCTTCCGGGTCTCGAGCTGGTCCTCGAGCGACTGCGTCTGGTCGTGCAACGCCCGCATCTCGCGGTGCCGACCGAGCGCGATCTCGACCGCAGGGATGAGCTCGGAACGCTGGAACGGCTTGACCAGATAGGCGAGCGCACCCGCGTCGCGGGCCTGCTCGATGAGGTCACGCTGCGAATACGCCGTGAGGATCAAGACGGCCGACTTCTTGGTCGTCGAGATCTCGCGGGCGGCGGCGAGTCCGTCGAGACCCGGCATCCGGACGTCGAGGATCGCGAGGTCCGGTTCGAGGTCGCGCACCAACTCGACGGCTTCGTCGCCACGCCCGGTCTCTCCGACGACGTCGTAGCCCTCTTCTTCCAGCGTCTCCTTGAGATCGAGACGAATGATGGCTTCGTCCTCGGCAATCACCACGCGCGTGGCCATTGCGGTCTCCTTCCCCGCTGGTCCGCGGTCCTCGAATACGGAGACTGATGGTGCCACGCAACCGTTCCGTTGGGGAAACGATCTGGCCGATCCGCCGGTCGATCCCCGGACCGATCGGCCGCGGTCACCGGGTCTCGGCCATCAGACGGTCCAGGAGTTCGTCCTGGGTTGCCTCGAGACGCTCGATCTCGTCGGAGACGGCGGTCCGGTGACTCCGCATGGCGTCGGCGTGGCGGGCGGCCTCGCGATGCTCGCGATCGGAGACCGGCGTCTCGGACACCAGCGAGCGGAGGCGGGCGTCGTCTGCGGCATCGGCCAGATGGCGCAACTGCTCGTCGGCCACCGACAACTCGGAGCGGAGCTCACGGATCCTGCGGCCGACCTCGGTGAGCCGACGCTCGACCTGACGTCTCGACACGCCGGGCAGTGTAGGCCCGGCCACCCTGCCCCGAACGACAGCCCCCAACGACACCCCCTATGGCAAGCCCCCTATGGCAGCCCGGCGCCAGGCCGTACGATGCAAGCGTTTCCGCCGACGGTCTGGAGACGGACGCCGTCCGGACCGACCGACGGACTAGTCACATCGGGGGGATCGAAATGAACCATTCGGGCGATCGCCTCGTCCGGCGCGACTGCCGATACTGGACACATCGCCCGAATCCACTCGTCGGGTGTCCGCCTGCGATACCGAGAGTTACGGGTACCGAATCCATGCGCCGTCTTCCGCGACACCTCCACAGCCGGTCCGACGAGCGCGGCGCGGCGATGGTCGAGTTCGCACTCGTGGCCGTGATCCTGGTCCTGCTCGTGGTCGGCATCATCAACTTCGGCCTGCTGCTGTCCTTCAAGCAGGACGTCACCCGGGCCGCCACCGAGGGTGCTCGGGTCGCGGCCGTGGCCCTTCCCCCGGCCGCCGCCCCGGCCACGCAGACCGCCGACAGCCGCTACATGGCGGGCGTCGCCGGCGCCAACGACGCCGTCGACTCGTTCAACAAGACCTGCAACGTCGACGGCATGACCTGCAACGTCATCATCCACAACTGCGACACCGTGCCGGTCGTGGGATCGGTGGCGTACTACGACGACGGGGTCGACGACTGCGTCACCGTCGAGCTCGTCTACGACTACGCCGGGTTCCCGCTGATCGTCGAACCCCCCATCCTCGGATCGGCACTCCCCGACACGGTCTCGGCCAAGTCCGTCGCACGGCTCAACGAATGAGGCGCCTCCTCCGCACCCGCCGGGCCTCCCGCGGAGCCGTCCTCCCGATCGTGGCCATGCTCCTCCCGGTCTTCCTGATCATCACCGCCATGGCCGTGGACCTCGGACGTCAGCGCAACGACCGACGGTCGATGCAGTCCGCGGCCGACGTGATCGCGCTCGACATGGCCCGCCTCGCCAACGGCCGCACGATCGACGAGATCGCCCTCGGTGATCTCACCAACCCCGCGACCGAGACCGCCCTGCAGGCCTCGGCCGACCGGAACGAGATCGACCGCTCGCAGGTGATCCTCCAGTGGGGCACCACCGACGCCACGGGCGCCTTCACGGCACTGGTCCTGGGTACCGACGTCCCCGACACCGCGCAGATCACCGCCAGCGACACCACCGACTACTTCTTCCAACCCGGATCCGGCGACGTCGAACGCATCGCCCGGGCGCAGTACGGCGCCGAGGCACTCGCGGCCTTCAAGGTCGGCTCCTTCGGAGCGAGCGTCGACCCCACGCAGGCGGGACTCCTCAACTCGATCGTGACGCCGCTCCTCGGGAGCCCCGTCGGCTTCGACGCCCTCAGCTATCAGGGCCTCGCCGGCGCCGAGGTCAACGTCTTCGAACTCGGCACCGAACTCGGCCTGCTCACCCCGAACGACGTGTTGAACACCACTGTCGACTTCGACGACGTCGTGCTCGCCAGCGCCGACATCCTCGAACGCAACGGCGACTCGGCCAACGCCACCCTGCTGCGCAACTCGATCACGACCGAGATCCAGAACATGGACGTGCAACTGGGCCAGTTCGTCGACGCCGACACCGGCGGCGAGGGACCGGGCATGACCAGCGACCTCAATGTGCTCGGGATGCTCACCGGCACCGCGTTCGCCGCGCAGTGCACCCCCGCCCCCACCGGATTCGCCGACTGCTCCGGACTCAGCATCCCCAACGTCACCGCCAACGCTCCGCTGTTGACCTCGACCGGTTCGCTCAAGGTGATCCAGGGACCCCAGATCGTGTCCGGCCCGGTCGGCGCCAGCGGGAGGACCGGCCAGGTCCAGGTGACGATGAACACCGTGGTCGGTGGACAGAACGTCGGCGCCTGCGTTCCCCGCCTGGCCAACCTCTTCTGCGTGTTGAGCGGCATCGGCCTCGTCGGCCAGGTCGCCGCCGTCATCACCGTGACGGCCAACGTGACCCTCGCCGGCGGCCTCAACTCCATCGCCGACATCGGGTGCGCCGACCCGCTGGCCGAGACCCTGCTCGTCGCCTCGAACACCGACCTCTACGACATCGACCTGGTGATCGGCGTCGAGTACGGCAAGAGCGGCGGACTCGGCGGCCTCCTGGGAGGATCCATCGGCGCCTTCACCCTGAGCGGCTCGACGTCCTCCGTCAACGCCGCCGACTCCGAGCTGTTCACGGTCCCGCCCGACGTGCTCGGGGTCACGACCCGATCGACGGGCAACGGCAACGTCGGACTCTCCGGCATCTCGCT
>JBFIHN010000269.1:0-5169 GCA_041601775.1 Acidimicrobiales bacterium | reverse complement strand
GGCGGAGACGGCGCCGCTCGTCGACTGGTACCGCAAGCGCGACCTGCTGATGGTCGTCAACGGCGACGGCCAGGCCGACGAGGTCACGGCCCGTCTCGTGCGGGCCATCGAGAACGCCCGATCCTGATCGGATGATCTGACGTGGTGTTCCGACGCGCCCCCGAAGAGGTCGCGGTGATGCGTCGAGCCGGCAGTGTCGTCGCGGAGATGCACGCCGTGTGCCGTGACGCCGTCCGTCCCGGGGTCACCACGGCCCACCTCGACCGACAGGCTCGAGACGTGCTGGAACGCCGTGGGGCTGTCTCGAACTTCCTCGGCTACCACGGCTTCCCGGCGGTGATCTGCGCCAGCGTCAACGACGAGGTGGTGCACGGCATCCCCGGGGGTCGGACCCTCGAGGAGGGTGACATCATCTCGATCGACTGCGGGGCGGTCGTCGACGGCTGGCACGGCGACGCAGCATTCACCATGGGTGTCGGCCGGATCAGCGAAGCCGACGCCGCGCTGATCGAGACCGGGCGCCGGTCCCTCGAGGCGGCGATCGAGACGATGGTCGTCGGCAACACCATCGGCGACATCGGCCACGCCACCGAGGCCGTCGCCGTCGCCGGCGGCTGCAGCGTCCTGCGTGAGTACACGGGCCATGGGATCGGCCGGGCGATGCACGAGGCCCCGGACGTCCCGAACCACGGGAAGCCGGGCAAGGGCCGGACCCTGAAGCCGGGCATGGTCCTCGCAGTCGAGCCGATGGTGGTTGCCGGTGACCCGACGGTCGTCGAACTCGAGGACGGTTGGACCGTGGTCACCGCCGACGGTGCACGAGCAGTCCACTGGGAGCACTCGATCGCCATCACCGACGACGGTCCCCAGATCCTCACGCTCCCGTGAGCGTCCCGATCCTCCACCTCGCACTCCAGGACGACTGGGATGCAGCGGTGGCTTCCGGTGGCGTCTACGACCGCTCGACGGTCGGGGTCTCGCTCGCCGAGGAGGGGTTCATCCACTGCTCGTTCCCCGACCAGGTCGTCGCCACGGCCGGGCGGTACTACGCCGGACGCGACGACGTGGTGGTGCTGGTCATCGACACCGACCGGCTCGACGCCGAGGTACGGGTCGAGGACCTGTCGGGCACGGGAGTCGAGTTCCCCCACATCTACGGCCCGATCACCGCCGATGCGGTGGTCGACGTGGTCTCGGTCGAGGCCGCAGCGGCCCGCCGATGACGATTTCCCGATCGGATCCCCGATATCCGCACGCGACGCTCGCCGATGCGCCATCATGTCGGGCAACGACGGCGCCCGGCGCGTCCGAGACGTGCACGGCACCGTCTCGGGTTGGCAGCCGCACGCGCGCTGTCATAGGATGTTCCTTCGGCTCAGAGGCAGGCGCGCCTGTCTCTGAATCGCCGTGTCCATCCAATCGCCCACGCCCGGGGGAGTAGCACGCTGGCAAAGCCCAAGGAAGATGCGATCGTCCTCGAAGGTACGGTCCTCGAGAGCCTGCCGAACGCCATGTTCAAGGTCGAACTCGAGAACGGTCACGAGGTCCTCGCCCACATCTCCGGGAAGATGCGCATGCACTACATCCGCATCCTCCCCGGCGACCGGGTCCAGGTCGAACTCACCCCCTACGACCTCAGCCGAGGCCGGATCACGTTCCGGTACCGCTGACTCGTCGCAAGAACTCCGCTTTTTAGAACACGACAGAAGAGATCCACCCATGAAGGTCCGACCGAGTGTCAAGGCCATGTGCGAGAAGTGCCAGGTCATCCGCCGGCACGGCCGCGTCATGGTTCTGTGCACCAATCCCCGTCACAAGCAGCGCCAGGGCTGAGGAGCCGATAACAGACGATGGCACGTATCCAAGGCGTCGACATTCCCCGAGAGAAGCGACTGGTCATCTCGTTGACCTACCTCTTCGGGATCGGCAACACCACAGCAGCCCGTATCTGTGACGAGGTCGGCATCGACCCGTCGACCCGAGTCCGGGACATGACCGACTCCGAGGTCGCGAAGATCCGCGACTGGATCGACGAGAACATCGAGGTCGAGGGTGACCTCCGCCGCGAGGTCCAGCAGAACATCAAGCGCAAGATCGAGATCGGTTGCTACCAGGGCGTCCGGCACCGCAAGGGCCTGCCCGTCCGTGGTCAGCGCACGCACACCAACGCACGGACCCGCAAGGGCCCGAAGAAGACCGTCGCCGGCAAGAAGAAGGTCAAGAAGTAATGGCAACTCCCGCTGGCCGTCGGCCTCGCAAGAAGGAACGGAAGAACATCTCGGTGGGCATCGCCCACATCAAGTCTTCGTTCAACAACACGATCATCGCCATCACCGATCCCGGCGGCAACGTCCTGTCGTGGGCATCGGCTGGCAACGTCGGCTTCAAGGGTTCACGCAAGTCGACCCCGTACGCCGCACAGATGGCGGCCGAGAAGGCCGCTCGTGGCGCCATGGAACACGGCGTCCGCCGGGTCGAGGTCCAGGTCAAGGGCCCCGGCTCCGGACGTGAGACCGCGATCCGCTCCATCCAGAACGCCGGCATCGAAGTGTCCGGCATCAAGGACGTCACTCCTGTCCCGCACAACGGCTGCCGCCCGCCCAAGCGGCGCCGGACCTGAGGTAGCTGCAATGGCTCGATACACCGGACCCCGCGCTCGCGTCTCCCGACGCCTGGGCATCAACATCTTCGGCACCATGGCCGAGACCAAGGCGCTCGACAAGCGCCCGTACCCGCCCGGCGAGCACGGCCGCGGTCGGCGTCGCGGGCAGCCCTCCGAGTACCTCATGCAGCTGCAGGAGAAGCAGAAGGCTCGCTTCAGCTACGGCTTGTCCGAGAAGCAGTTCCGCAACCTCTACGAGGAGGCGAACCGCCGCAAGGGCGTCACCGGCGAGCTCATGTTGCAGCTCCTCGAACGTCGGCTCGACAACGTCGTCTACCGGGCCGGCCTCGCCGCCACCCGGGCCCAGGCTCGTCAGTTCGTGAACCACGGCCACATCGAGGTCAACGGCAAGCGGGTCAACATCCCGAGCTACCGCGTCCGTGTCAGCGACAAGGTGTCGCTCAAGGCCAAGAGCCGTGACATGGTCACCGTCGTCTGGAACAAGGACGTGCTCGACCGTCAGGCTCCCGGTTGGCTCGAGACCGGTGACGAAGGCAACGCCGTCACCGTCCGTGCCTTCCCCGAGCGCGAGCAGATCGACGTGCCCGTGCGCGAGCAGCTCATCGTCGAGCTGTACTCCAAGTAATCCCGCTTTCTCCTTCCGCTCCACATCCGACCGACCGAGGTACTCCTCTCCATGCTGGTCATCCAACGCCCCACCGTCGAGCCCATCGGTGACGAAGAGGGCAACCGTCAGCGGTTCGCCATCAGCCCGCTCGAGCCCGGCTTCGGCCACACCATCGGCAACTCGCTCCGGCGCGTGCTGCTGTCGTCGATTCCCGGCGCGGCCGTCACCCAGGTCCGCTTCGACGAGGCGCTCCACGAGTTCGACACCATCGGCGGCGTCGTCGAAGACGTCACCGACATCATCTTGAACCTCAAGGATCTCGTCGTGGTCTGCCACAGCGACGATCCCGTCACGCTGCGCCTCGACATCAGCGGCCCGGCCGTCGTCAAGGGCTCCGACCTCTCCGAGAACGCCGACGTCGAGATCCTCAACCCGGATCTCCAGATCGCGACGATGAACGGAAGCGGCCGTCTGGCCATCGACGTGACCGTCGCGCAGGGTCGTGGCTACGTCTCGGCCGAGCGCAACAAGTCGAGTGACACCATCGGTGTCATCCCGGTGGACTCCATCTTCTCGCCGGTGCGCAAGGCGACGTTCAGCGTCGAGCCCACCCGCGTCGAGCAGGACACCAACTACGACCGTCTGGCCATCGACATCCAGACCGACGGCTCGATCAGCCCCGCAGACGCCCTGGCCTCGGCCGGCGACACCCTGCGGAGCCTCGTCGGCCTGATCGCCGACATGAGCGAGGAGCCCCAGGGCCTCGAGCTCGGCGAGATCGCCACGGTGGGCTCCGGCCCGTCGGATCTCGACCAGCCCATCGAGGACCTCGAGCTGTCCGAGCGCCCTCGCAACTGCCTCAAGCGTGCGCAGGTCAACTCCATCGGAGAACTCCTCGACAAGTCCGAGGACGACCTGCTCGCCATCACCAACTTCGGTCAGAAGTCTCTCGACGAGGTCGTCGAGAAGCTGGATGAGCGCGGCCTGACGCTGCGCATCCGCGGCTGAGCCTCAGAAAACACGGAGAAACAGATGCCAGCACGTCCCCGCAAGGGCAAGCGATTCGGCGGTAGCGCCAGCCACCAGAAGGCCATGTTCGGCAACCTGGTCGCCAGCCTCGTCGCCGCGGAGTCCATCGTGACCACCGAGGCCAAGGCGAAGGCGATCCGCCCCGTGGCCGAGAAGATCATCACCAAGGCCAAGAAGGGCGGGCTCCACAACCACCGCCAGATCGTGGCCTTCCTCCGCGACGAGGAGATGACGCACAAGCTGATGACCGATGTCGGTCCTCGCTATGTCGATCGTCCCGGTGGTTACACCCGGATCCTCAAGCTCGGCCCGCGCCACGGTGACAACGCGCCGATGGCTCGAATCGAGCTCGTCTAGCTCGATCCACGTCTGACGGAACGACCCGGGTTCGCCCGGGTCGTTTCGCGTTCTGGCAGGCTCACCGGTCTGTGCCCACGTCTTTGACCCTCTTCGATCCCGACGACATGGACGATGCGCCTCAGCCGCCTCTGACGCGGGTCCGTATGACCGTCGCCTACGACGGCACGAAGTTCCACGGTTTCGCCGTGAACCCGGGCGTGGCGACCGTCGGCGGATCGTTGCTCGAGGGCCTCGAGCGCGTGCTCCGCCACCCGGTCGAGTTGACGTGCGCCGGGCGCACCGACAAAGGGGTCCACGCCCACGGCCAGGTGGTCGACTTCGCCACGACCGAGGGTGTCGACCTCGACGCGCTGGTCCGATCGCTCAACGGACTGTGTGGACCGTCGATCGCGGTGCGCGACGCCCGGGTCGTGGACGACGACTTCTCGTCTCGCTTCGACGCCACGTTCCGGCGCTACCGGTACACGATCCACAACTCGTCGGTACCCGATCCGTTCTCGACGACGACGGCATGGCAGGTCCGCGAGCCGCTGTCGCTCGACCGGCTCCG
>JBFIHN010000268.1:0-5185 GCA_041601775.1 Acidimicrobiales bacterium | reverse complement strand
GGGCACCAACGATCCACTTCCGAACGCAGGACCGACCACACCGGCGGCCGCGAGGACGACCACGAGAACCGCAGCCCAGAGCCCGACGGTCGCTCGCCGGTGGTCGAAGCACCAGCCGCCGAGACGTCCGAGCAGCGAGTCACTCTCCGGCGGCGGGGTTCCACTGCGCCGATCGGCAACAGGAGGTGACGTGACGGGTGGGTGCTCGAGCTGCGAGGTGGCCATGACTCCCATCCTCGGGATCGCCGATCGGGCGCACATCGGGAGTCCGGCCACTTCCGCACCAGCTGATCGACCGGTTCGCGGATCGTCCTTTCGGCCGATTCGCCCGGTGCCCGGGCCTCGTACGCTTGTCCTGTGGTGTTGGACAAGAGCCGTTCGTACTGGGCGGAACCGAGGGCGGCCGACCCACCCGGTCCGGCACGGCACGACTGGGTGCTGGTGGCGGTCCTGGTCGTGGTGGCGACGGTCGAGACGTTCGCCCGCGACGACCTGACGTGGAGCGGCGCGTCGCTGGCGGTGACCATCGGCGTGGCGTTCCTGTTGCCCTGGCGCCGGGTGCACCCGCTGCTGATGGTCGCCCTCGGGTTCGGGACGGTGAGTGCGGTCGAGAGCGCATCGCTCGTCCAGGACGTCGACTGGGAGGGGCTCAACACGACGGCCTTCCTGCTCGTGCTGCCCTACGCACTCGCCCGCTGGGGCTCCGGACGAGACGTCGGGGCCGGTCTCCTCGTCCTGTCGGTCCCCTTGGTCCTGACCGCGGTGGCCGGCGACCCGATCAGCGACATCGTCGGTGGTGCCGTCGTGCTCCTGCTCGCCTGCGCGGTCGGCTTCGCCGTCCGCTACGCCGGCGAGCTGCGAGCCGAGGAGATCGCCGGGCTGCGATCGCGTGAACGAGAGGAGCTGGCCCGCGAGCTGCACGACACGGTCGCCCACCACGTCTCCGCGATCGCCGTGCGGGCCCAGGCCGGTCGGGTCGTGGCCGCCACCCGACCCGAGGCCGCGGTCGAGGCGCTGTCGGTGATCGAGGAGGAGGCGGCCCGGGCGCTCGAGGAGATGCGATCGATGGTCGGCACGCTGCGCGAAGGCCACGGGGCCGACCTGCGGCCACAGCAGGGCGTCCGCGACCTTCGTCGCCTCGAGGGGAACGGTGGGGGCGCCGGTCCCCGCGTGGTGGTGACGATCGAGGTCGACGAGCTCCGCCCGTCGGTGGATGCCGCTTGCTTCCGACTCGCGCAGGAAGCGGTCACCAACGCCCTCCGCCACGCCAGCCAGGCGTCGGAAGTACTGGTGCGGGTCGACGGAGACGACGACCACGTGCGGGTCACGGTCGTCGACGACGGACAAGGCATTGCGACACCGGTGGCTTCGACGCCGGGCTTCGGATTGGTCGGCATGGCCGAGCGGGCCAAGCTCCTCGGCGGCACGTTCGACGCCGGCCCCCGTCCCGGTGGCGGCTGGACCGTCGCAGCCACCTTCCCTCGCCGAGCGGCGACGACATGACCATCCGGGTTCTGATCGCCGACGACCAGGGCATCGTGCGCACCGGCCTGCGCATGATCCTCGACGCCCAGCCCGACATCGAGGTGGTGGGCGAGGCGGTCGATGGACGCGACGCGCTCGAGCTCGCTCGCAGGCTGCGACCCGACGTGTGCCTCTTCGACATCCGCATGCCCGAGCTCGACGGCATCGAGCTCACGCGCCGTCTGGCCGGACCCGATGTGGCCGACCCACTGGCCATCGTCGTCATCACGACGTTCGACCTCGACGAGTATGTGCACGGGGCGCTCAAGGCAGGCGCTCGCGGGTTCCTGCTGAAGGACGCCGGTCCCGAACTGCTCGCTCAGGCGGTGCGCTCGGCGGCACGCGGGGACGCACTCATCGCTCCGAGCGTGACGGCCCGGCTGCTGTCGACGTTCTCGGATCTGGAGGCGTCGTCGAGCGAGCCGGCGGCCCAGCCCCTCGTCCCGCTCACCGAGCGAGAGGAACAGGTGTTGGTGACCGTCGCCCGTGGCCGCACCAACGCGGAGATCGCCGATGACCTCTGCATCAGCCTCAGCACCGTGAAGTCACACCTCGCGAGCCTCATGAGCAAGCTCGGGGCGCGCAACCGGGTCGAGCTCGCCATGTGGGCCTACGAGACCGACCGCATGACCTGATCTGGGCGCGCTGTGGGGCGCGGGTGCGCCGACGTCCTCCACCGGGACCGGCAGCGGCGCGGCGGCAGGGGTGGCATTCAGGGTGCGCGGCCCGGAGGGTCGTCCGGAATTCGACCCATGCGCCCGAGTCCTGGATTTCGGGCGGCCACGCTGGGCGTCTCGTCGACTACGGCGAAGGAAACACCAGTTGCTGGGGTCCGGACTCGGACTGATACTCGTGGCAGGGGCGCCCGCCCCGGGGAAGCGGAGAAGGGGAATCGACGATGTCTCTATTGCGCACGACCTTCAGACAATGCATTGCTGCGACAGCAGTGATCGCGGCGGTGACCGTCGCTGGAGCCGGGGTTGCCTCAGCTGATCACGTCCACTCCAAGGAGGTGGGTAACGGGAGCTGCGTCCTTCTGGCACAGAGGGGTGGTGAGGGTGAGGTCGATCTTCCATTCGCGACCTCCGACCTCGTCGCCGCGAACCGAGCGCATCCGTTGCACCTGTTGGTGCACCTCGGTCGGCCCGGCCGCAACTTTGCCATCGGAGTCGCCGGCACTGCGTCAGATCCGTGCTCCGGTACCGGCAGCTACGTGAACGACTAGCCCCGTTTCCCGGCCCACGGCCCACGGCCCACGGACGACGCAGCGACATCACCGGCAGTCGGAGCGGCTCAGACAGGATGGTGCGGATACGCACGGACGTGTGCGATCAGCCATCGGCCGCCGGTCCGCACGAGTACATCAGTGAAGCCGTGGACAATCTCGAGGCGGTCATCGCCATCGCCAACATCGGTGACGGTTGCTTCTCCGTCGACGATCGCGACATCGTCTGTCACGAACGCAACACGCTCGATGACGCTGTGGTGGGTCGAGCCGGCTGCTTCACCGGAGAGGAAGCCACCCAGTTCCCGCCTGACCTCAGCGAGACCGCAGGCAACTGCACCTCGCGGGTTGACGAGGACCACGTCCGAGGTCATGTGTTGGATCAACGCGTCAAGGTCCCCGAGCCTCCACGCCTCGTCGTACGCGGCCTCCACGGTGCGAATCTCTTGCTCGTTCGCTGCTCGACTCACTTTGACCTCCAGCCGGCTCACCCCGATCCCGACCAGTCTTGCCCTCGGGGTTGTGTCGTGCCGCCTGCACGGCTGCTGGTGCGAACTCGACGTCCGAGGCGTCGGGGGCCGACGCCCACGACGTCGAGAATGGGGTGGAAGGATGCTGCGCCAAGAAACACCGGCGTCGAGCGCAGCGGTGATGCACGGGTGCCGCAGGCTGTGCGGCCCGATCCGTTTCTTGATTCCGGTGGCCTTCGCCACACATCGCACCATCCGGGCCGCAGCGTCGCTGGTCATCTTGTTGACGGACGGACCGAGGAACGACGTCCCTCGATCCGCTCACCGATGGCCAGGTCCAGCGCCCGCCCGGTGCCAGTGGAATGGTGCCCGTCGTCGTACGAGACGACCGATGTTGTCATGGAACGACTCCTTCAAGAACGGCATCTCCGGCGACTCGGGCCGGGGTTCTTGTCAGACCCCGTGCGTACGATTTTCCCATGGACGTGAACGCTGCGCTCCAGATGATCGACGAGGGCATCGACGCCCTCGATGGGCTCGACGCGACAGAGCTCAGCGCCAGCGAGCAGAGCCACCTCGTCGAGGCGATCAACCGGCGTCTCCGCCGGCTCGACCATCAGCGTCACCGGCGCACCGGCGAGCTCGAACGCTCCGGGATACTGCTCGACCTGGGCTAGCGCACCATCGCCCAGTGGCAACGCGACACGCTGCACTGCTCCGACCACGAGGCCGGTCGCGTCGGCGCGCTGTCCCGGGCACTCGTCCACCTGCCGACGGTCGCGAAGCGCTGGGCCGCCGGCGACCTCGACGCCGAGGCGGCTCGCCTGGTCGCCTCGGCCAGGACCGAGGAGACCGAGGACGCGTTCGACCAGTGGGAGCGGACCCTCGCCGACCACGCGGCCGATCTCGATCACCGGTCGTTGCGCACGGTCGTCCGCACGTGGCGCATCCACGCCGACCCCGACGGGACCCTCGACCAGCGCCTGCAACGTGACCGGGACGCCCATGTCTCCACCACCTTCGAGGGCGCCGTGAAGGCCGACGCCATGCTCGACCCGGTCGGCGGCGCCAGCTTCAGGGACGTGTTCACGGCCTGGTCGACGAGCTGTTCGAAGCCGACTGGGCCGAGGCCAAGGAACGGCTCGGTCGCAAGCCGCTGATGTCCGAGTTGCGTCGTACGCATGCCCAGCGACGGGCCGACGCGATCGTCGAGATGGCCAAGCGCGCCCATGCCCACGCCGCCCCCGACGGACAGGAACCGAAGCCGCTGATCACCGTGGTCACCGGCCTCGACGCGCTCGCCGGCGGCCTGGCCGAACTGTGGGGCGGCGCCGTGCTGTCACCCCGACAGCTGGCCGACCTCCTCCGCGACGACCCCACCATCGAGCGCTTCACCTTCGGCGGCGACGCCGAGCCGATCGGCTACAACCCCGCCGCCCGTCTCTACACCGGACGGCTGCGTCGGGCCATCCTGGTGCGTGACCGGACGTGCACCGGACGCGGCTGCACCCAGGACACCCGCCGTGGCGCCGTCGACCACATCCACCCCTACAGCGAGGGTGGTCGCACCACCCCGACCAACGGCCGTGGTGCCTGCCATGCCTGCAACCGGTCTCGCCCCCGCCGCCGCTTCGTCGGCGACCCCGACCCACCGGACCACCCGCAGCGGGAATGACCCGGGCGACGACTCGACGCGAGCGATGGGCCAGGCTGGGTGGGTGGACGACGCCCCCTGCCCCTGCGATGCCGGGAAGAGTTACGACGACTGCTGCGGCCGGTTCCATGCCGGACGGGCGGCGTCGACGGCCCTCGAGCTGATGCGATCCCGCTACACGGCCTATGTGCGCGAGCTCGAGACGTACCTGCTCGACACCTGGGCGACGCCGACCCGCCCGCCGTCGGTGGCCTTCGACCCTGCGACCCGCTGGACCGGCCTCGAGATCATCGAGACCGAGGCCGGGAGCTT
>JBFIHN010000267.1:0-5193 GCA_041601775.1 Acidimicrobiales bacterium | reverse complement strand
CGATCGAGTGCGCCGGCACGACCCGTACCGGACCGCAGTTCGCCGGGCAGGTCGTCGAGCACGTCGCGCACGGCCGACGGCGGTTCGTGACCGGCGACCGTGGCGAGGACACACTCGGTCGCGAAACGGTCGCCGAGTCGACGCAGCGGTGCCGTGACGTGGGCGTAGGGAGCGGCGATGGCGGCGTGGATCATGACCTCGCTCGAGGTGTCCACGCCAGGCCGCAGCGGGAGGTAGTCGGCGCCACGGAACAACCGCGTGGCCTGGACGGCGAACGCCGCGTCGTTCGGTGCAGCGACGTCCAGACCCCGGACCACGTCCGCGTAGCCCCGATCACGCGGCCAGTCGATCCCGAGGGCCTGCGCATGGCGGCGCAGCAGCGCGAGCGCCGGTCCGTCGGCTGGCGGGAGGGTACGGAGCAGCCCCCATCCGCCCTCGAGCATCAGTTGTGCGGCCGCCATGCCGCACAGCAGCGACAGCTGCGCGTTCCAGCCCTCGACTGGCAACTGGGCCCGGTACACGAGGTGATAGCCGTCGTCGTCGTGCTCCACCTCCTGTTCGGGCACCGGGAGGTTGAGGCCGCCGCGGTCGGCTTCGATCGCCTCCCGCCGTCGACCGACGGTGGCCAGCGGCTCCAGGCGTTCGTCGCCGGCATCCACCCGACGCTGTGCCGTCTCGTAGTCGAGTTGTTCGCTCGACCGGACGACGGCTCGCCCCACCGTGGTGTCGACCAGCGATCCGTCGGCATCGAGCTGCAGCCGCCACAGGACGGCAGGGCGGTCCTGTCCTGCGAGCAGTGACGCCGCGCCCTCGGACAGCGCCGGCGGATGGAGGGGAACCCGGCGTCCGGGGGCGTAGAGCGTGACCCCACGTCGGTGCGACTCCACGTCGACAGGACCGCCCGGCGGCACGAATGCGGCCACGTCGGCGATGGCATACCAGACCACGTGCCCGCCACCGGGCGTGGCCTCGATCGCCAGCGCCTGGTCGAGGTCGGTCGATCCGGCAGGATCGATGGTGACGAGCGGGAGATCACGACGATCGGTGCGAACCGAGTCGTCGCTCGGCCGAAGCGCAGCGGCCGCGACCACCGCCGCGGGGAACGAGGTCGCGATGTCCTGCTCGGCGAAGATCGCGTCGAGGCCGGCCACGACCTCGGGATCCGCCAGCGGTGCGCGACGTCTCGGGATCGGCACTCGGCGTCAGTCGTCCTTGAGTGCCACCGCGTTGGGGGTCACGTTCATCTTGGGCTCGTATTCGACGACCTCGGCGGCGCTGGCTTCGGCCTGGTACGCCGCGCGCAGCTCGGCCAGACAGCGCTCGCACGGACCGTAGAACTGCTGTTGGACCGCACGGTCGCAGCGCGGACAGTCGACGTCGATCATCGCGTCGATCTCGTCGAGGACTCCCACGGCGGCGACCATAGCCAGCAGTGCTCGCCGAAGCGGTGCAATCCGCGACACTGTCGGCATGCGCCGCTCACGGGTCCTGTTCCTCGCTGCCTCTGCCGCCGCCGGCGGTGCCGCCGTCGGCAAGCGGGTCCTCGACAACCGGATCGCGGCGTGGTCGACCAACCCGGACGCGACCGACGGCGATCCGCTCACCATGCCCGCCGGTACGCCGGTCGAGGTGACGGCCGCCGACGGTGCGATCCTGCGCGGTCTCGACTGCGGGAGCGGCCCGACCGTGATGCTCGTGCACTGCTGGACCGGCACCATCGGCTTCTGGGCGCCCGTCGCCCGCCGCCTCGTCGATGCCGGCTTCCGGGTGGTCGCGGTGCACCAGCGGGGTCACGGCGACTCGGATCGCGGATCGGCTCCGTATCGCCCCGAGACACTCGGCGGCGACGTGCGCTCGATCATCGAGGCACTCGACCTGCGCGATCTCGTGCTCGGTGGCCACTCGATGGGCGGCCTCGCGTCGATCGCCTTCGCCTGCCAGAACGCCGAGTTCGCCTCCGAGCGGGTCAACGGCCTCGTGCTCGTCGCCACCCTGGCGGCGCCACCGAAGGATCCTCGTCTCCCCGACCTCGCCATCGACATCTCCAAGTTCCTGCCGCTGGCCGACAAGGTCATGCGAGCGAAGGACTACGGCCTCCTCGGTCTGCTCGGCGTGTTCGGCACCCGCCCAGCACGGGTCCAGATGGAGGCGGCACGAGACGGCTTCCTCGAGACCGACGCCGAGACGCGCCGAGAGGCGGCCGCCATGATGCAGGACTTCGACCTGCGTCCCGAGTTGGCCAACGTCGACCTCCCCACCCGAGTGATCGCCGGGACCCACGACCAGCTCACCTACCTGCCCGGCAACGAGGAGATCGCGGAGATGATCCTCGGCGCCGAGATCGAGGTGCTCCACGGCTACGGGCACATGCTCCCGTGGGAGGCGCCAGACCAGGTGACCGACCTCATCGTGCAGGCCGCCAAGCCTGCCTGACGTCGGTGGTGCGCCTCCTCGTCATGGTCCACTCCCGCAGCGGCGGGACGGCGCGACTGGCCGAGGCCGCCCTGGTCGGTGCCCGGGACGAGACCATCGAGGGCGTCGAGGTCGATGTCCGACCGCCGACGGACATCGACGCCGACGTCATCCGGGCCTGCGACGGCATCCTCATCGCCACGCCCGAGCACTTCGGCGCGATGGCCGGGCTCGTCAAGGACTGCTTCGAGCGGATCTACTACGAGGTCATCGACGAGACCCGTGGACTCCCCTACGCGCTGATCGTCAAGGGCCGCAACGACGGGACCGGCACGGTGCGCGGCATCGAGTCGATCTGCACGGGACTCGCGTGGAAGCAGATCGCACCGCCACTCGTCGTCGTCGGCGATCCCGAGGACGGTCACCTCGCGGCGGCGACCGAACTCGGCGGAACGCTCGCCGCGGGTCTGTCGCTTGGCATCTTCTGAGCAGTGCAGCGGGCAGACTCACGAGATGAGCGAGAACTCGGTCTCTGACATCTTCGACCCGGAGGCGTGGCGAGCGGTCGACGGCTTCGACTTCACCGACATCACCTATCACCGAGCGGTCGACACCGGCGCCGTGCGGATCGCCTTCGATCGCCCCGAGGTCCGCAACGCCTTCCGCCCCCACACCGTCGACGAGCTGTACCGGGCCCTCGACCATGCCCGGCAGTCGCCCGACGTCGGCGCCGTGCTCCTCACGGGCAACGGACCGTCGCCACGAGACGGGGGCTGGGCCTTCTGCTCCGGCGGCGACCAGCGCATCCGCGGCAAGGACGGCTACAAGTACAGCGACACCGACTCGGCTGCGGGGATCGACCCGGCGAGCGCCGGGCGGCTCCACATCCTCGAGTGCCAGCGCCTGATCCGGTTCATGCCCAAGGTCGTCATCGCCGTCGTGCCCGGCTGGGCAGCCGGCGGTGGTCACTCGCTCCACGTCGTCTCCGACCTGACGATCGCGAGCCGCGAACACGGCCGCTTCAAGCAGACCGACCTCGACGTCGCATCCGTCGACGGCGGATTCGGCTCCGCCTACCTCGCCAAGCAGGTCGGCCAGAAGTTCGCCCGGGAGATCTTCTTCCTCGCCGAGGAGTACACGGCCGACGACGCCCACCGCATGGGCATGGTCAACCGGGTCGTCGACCATGCCGACCTCGAGGCCACGGCGCTGCAATGGGCCCGGACCATCTGCAACAAGTCGCCGACCGCCATGCGGATGTTCAAGTTCGGCATGAACCTCGCGGATGACGGCCTCATCGGCCAGCAGGTCTTCGCCGGCGAGGCAACCCGGCTGATCTACGGCACCGACGAGGCGCAGGAGGGACGGGACTCGTTCCTGGAAAAGCGCGACGCCGACTGGTCGGCTTTCCCCTACCACTACTGAGCGCGACTACCTTGACCGCTCGGTCAAGTCACGCAAGGGGATCCCATGGCTCAGCACGACCTCGTCATCCGCAACGGCGTCATCGTCGATGGCACGGGGAAGGAACGCTTCGACGGCGACATCGCCGTCGACGACGGTCTGATCTCCGCCGTCGGGGTGGTCGAGGGAACCGGGCGCGAGGAGATCGACGCTGCCGGTGACCTCGTCGCGCCGGGCTGGGTCGACATCCACACGCACTACGACGGCCAGGTCACCTGGGATCCCGAGATGGCGCCGTCGTCCTGGCACGGTGCCACCACCGTGGTCATGGGCAACTGTGGCGTCGGATTCGCGCCGCTGCGTCCGGGCGGCGAGGACTTCCTCGTCGAGTTGATGGAGGCGGTCGAGGACATCCCCGGCACCGCACTCCACGAAGGCATCGACTGGCGGTGGGAGACCTTCGGTCAGTACCTCGACGCGCTCGAGGAGATGCCACGCACGGTCGACGTCGCTGCGCAGGTGCCCCACGCCGCACTCCGGGCCTATGTGCTGGGCAAGGACGCGCACGTCGACGAGGTCACGCCAGACCAGATGCAGGAGATGTCCGACATCACCGCCGAGGCGATCCGCCAAGGTGCCATCGGCTTCTCGACCAGTCGGACACTGCTCCACTCCTCCAAGTACGGCCTCATCCCCGGGACCAACGCGCTCCCCGACGAGTTGATCGCCATCGGCCGAGGCGTGTCCGACGCCGGACCGTCGGTGTTCCAGTACATCTCCGACGGCCTCGGGTCCGATCCCGCAGACCGCCGATGGGTTCGGGAGCTGGCCGAGATGCCAGGTGTGACGGTCACCTACTCGCTCGCCCAGTCCCCCCGTGCTCCCGAGGCCTACATCGGCGCGCTCGACGAAGCCATGGAGATGCGGGCCGAGGGACTCGACGTGTTCCCGCAGGTGCCCAGTCGGCCCACGGGGATGCTCTTCGGTCTCCAGAGTTCGTTCCACCCCTTCATGGCCCACCCGAGCTACCGGCCGTTGTGGGCGATGCCGTTGGAGGAGCGCGTCGCGACGCTGCGTGACCCCGAGTTCCGCGCCACGCTGCTGGCCGAGGAACCCCGGACCAAGTCGGCAGGAGCACTCCGTATGGCGACGAACTGGGCTGGCATGTTCCGGCTCGGCCAGGAGTGCGACTACGAGCCGTCGCCCGAGACGTCGGTCGCGGCCACGGCGGCACGGGACGGGCGCGACCCGCAGGACGTGGCCCTCGAGTGGCTCCTCGAGGACGACGGCAAGGCGCTGCTCTTCAGCCCGCTCGGTTCCTACGTCGACGGCGACCACGAAGCCATCCGCACGATGCTCGAGCACTCGGCGTCCGTG
>JBFIHN010000266.1:0-5220 GCA_041601775.1 Acidimicrobiales bacterium | reverse complement strand
TTTCGCACCGGGGAGACGCAGCTGGTCGACCCACGCGACGACCGCAGCTTCATCTCCGCTGGTCCGGGGCTCGTGGCCGAGTTGGCCATCCCGCTCCGGGTCGGCCGTCGGACGATCGGTGTCCTCAACGTCGAGTCGACCGGGCCCGTCGACGACGCGCTCGTCGCCGACGCCCGACGGATCGCTCGGGCGATGGAGCAGCGACTCGAGTCGGTTGGTGCATCACTGGAACAGTCGGCACTCCATCGTCTGGCCCAGGCCAACGTCGAGCTCTCCTCCTTGACCGACGCCGCGCAGATCGAGCAGGCCTGTGCCCGGCTCGCGTGTGAGATCTCCGGGCTGTCGTCTGCGGTGCTGACCATGACCGACGACGCCGGTGTCCACGTCGTCAAGACCGTCCAGGGCCCGCTGTCGCCCGAACTGCGGTTGCTTCCGCCAGCGATGCTCACCTCGCTCCGCGAAGACCTCGAGCGCGTGTCGAGTTGTCTGATGAGCGGCGGCGGCCATGGCTTGGCGTCGATGGCGATGGAGACCCTGCGTGACGCGGGGGCGGCGTCGATCGCTGCCTTCCCGATCCGGACGAAGGAGCGGAGTCAGGGGCTCCTGATCGTCGCCGACGACGCACCGGTCGCGCTCTCCCTGGAGGAGCGGGAGGCCATGGAGATGTTGGCCCGCGAGGTCGGACGCTCGCTCGACGTGGCCAGGGTGATGGCAGACCTGCGCGATCGTGCCACCCGCGACGCGCTCACCGGTCTCGGCAACCTGTCCTCGTTCCAGGAGGCGCTGTCGGCGCTGGGAGGCAGACGGCGCGGGCGATGGGCCGTCGCCATGGCCGACGTCGACAGCTTCAAGTCGGTCAACGACACCCATGGTCACCTGGCCGGCGACCAGATCCTCCGGGACCTGGCCGAGGTCATGAACACGGTGCTGCGAGCGGACGACCGCATGTACCGGGTCGGTGGCGACGAGTTCGCCGCGATCCTCTACAACGTCGACGAGTCCGGCGCGGCCGAGGTCGGTCGTCGGATCTGCGAGGCCGCGGCGTCGGTGATGAACGAGTTCGGTGCCTCGCTGTCGATGGGCATCGCGCTCCCGGTCGTGGGCGAAGCCCCGTCCGACTTCCTCGACCGTGCCGACAAGATGCTCTACCTGGTCAAGGCCGACGCGCCGGGCACGTCACGGGTTGCGCCGCCGCCCGAGGCCCGGCTCCTCGGCTGAACCGGCTCAGCGCCGGGTCTTCAGCCGGTGGCCTCGTCGATGCCCTGTGCGAGCGTGTTCCACGACAGGGTGGCGCACTTGATCCGGACCGGGAACTTGACGACGCCGCGGAGCGCCTCGAGGTCGCCGAGCTTGACGTCGTCGGGGATCTCGGCGGGAGCGCCGTCGAGGCCGGAGTCGCCGGATTCCTCGAGACCGTCGCCCTCGCCGGGCAACGACTGCTCGTGGATCGACATCATCCCCTTGAAGGCCTTGGTCAGGTCCTTGACCTCGGCGAGGGTCTTGCCCTTGACGGCTGCGGACATCATCGATGCCGACGACTGGCTGATCGAACAGCCCTGGCCACCGATCTTGATGTCGGACACGACGACCGGATCGCTCTCGGTGTCGAGGTCGAGGTACACGACGATCTCGTCGCCGCAGAGCGGGTTGAACCCCTCGGTGCGCGTCGCCGGGGGCGACTCGAGCTCGCCCTTGTTCCGTGGCGAGCGGTAGTGGTCGAGGATGATCTCGCGGTAGAGGTCTTCGAGTCCTGGCATCGGAATGGCGTGTCCTGTCCTAGAAGGTGAAGAAGTCGCCAGCGGCTTCGATGGCGTCGGCCATGGCGTCGATGTCGTCGTTGTCGTTGTACACGTAGAGCGAGGCTCGTGCGGTGGCGTTCACGCCGAGGGTCCGCATCAACGGCTTGGCGCAGTGGTGGCCGGCCCGGACGCAGACGTTGTGCTGGTCGAAGACCTGGGTGAGGTCGTGCGGATGGATGTCGCGATAGCTGAACGAGAACACGCCCCCGCGGATCGCCGGTTCCGACGGGCCGTGGATCGTGATGTCGTCGCCGAAGCGTTCCGTGAGCGACCGGAGGGTGTAGGCGGTCAGCTCGACCTCGTGCTCGCGGACGGCCTCCATGCCCAGCGCGGACAGGTAGTCGCATGCCGCGCCGAGTCCGACGGCTTCGGCGATGGGTGGGGTGCCGGCCTCGAACTTCCAGGGGAGTTCGGTGTGGGTGAACCCTTCCTTGGTGACGTTGAGGATCATCTCGCCGCCGCCGAGGAACGGGGGCGTCGCCTCGAGGATCTCGTCGGTGCCGCAGAGGACGCCGATGCCGGTCGGACCCAGCAGCTTGTGGCCGGTGAACGCGACGAAGTCGGCGCCCCAGGCCTGTACGTCGGTGGTGACGTGGGGGACGTGCTGGCTCGCGTCGACCACGGCGATGGCACCGGCTGCGTGCGCGGCATCGACGATGCGTCGCACCGGCGTGAGCGTGCCGAGCACGTTCGACATGGCCGAGAACGACACCACGCGGGCGCCGTCGACGAGGCGGTCGAGGTCGGTGAGGTCGAGTTGGCCGTCGTCGGTGACGGGGATCCAGCGGAGTTCGATGCCGATGGTCTCGGCCAGTTGGTGCCACGGGACGATGTTGGCGTGGTGCTCGAGTTCGGTGAGCACGACCGGGTCGCCGGCCTTCAGGTGCTTGGTACCCCACGACCGGGCGACCAGGTTGAGCGCCTCGGTGGCGTTCTTGGTGAACACCACGTTGCGGTCGGCCGGGGCGTTGACGAACGCCCGGACCTTGGCCCGACCCCCCTCGAGGGCGTGCGTTGCCTCCTCGGCGATCTTGTAGGTGCCCCGGTGCACGTTGGCGTTGGAGTTCTCGTAGTACGACTCCATCGCGTCCAGCACCGACTGTGGCTTCTGGCTCGTGTTGGCCGAGTCGAGGTACACGAGCCGCGAGCCGCCGATCTGGCGGGCGAGGAGCGGGAAGTCCTTCTTGACGGCGGTGACGTCGATGCTCATTCCGTGCCTCGGAACGACTCGTAGCCCTCGGCCTCGAGTTGGGCGGCCAACTCCATGCCTCCCGAGGCGACGATGCGGCCGTCGACCATCACATGGACCACGTCGGGACGGAGGTGGTCGAGGAGGCGCTGGTAGTGGGTGATCAAGACGACACCGAGTTCGGGACGGTCGGCCCGGACCTCGTGCACACCCTTGGCCACGATCTGCAGCGCGTCGATGTCGAGGCCGGAGTCGGTCTCGTCGAGCACCGCGACCTCGGGCTCGAGGATCGCCATCTGCAGGATCTCGTTGCGCTTCTTCTCGCCGCCCGAGAAACCCTCGTTGAGGTACCGGTCGGCGAAGCTCGGGTCCATGTCGAGCCGCTCCATCCACTCCATGATCGACAAGCGGAGTTCGAGGACCGAGAGGTCGATGCCCTTACGGGCGGACAGCGCCTGGCGCAGGAAGTTGATGACCGAGACGCCGGGGATCGACTGGGGGTACTGGAAGGCGAGGAACATGCCCGCCTTGCCGCGTACGTCGACGTCCCAGTCGGTGATGTCGTCGCCGCGCAGCAGGATCGAGCCGCCGGTGACCTCGTACTCCGGGTTGCCGAGCAGCGTGTTGGCGAGCGTCGACTTGCCGGACCCGTTGGGGCCCATGATCGCGTGGACCTCGCCCGGTTGGACCGTGAGGTCGATGCCGTGGAGGATCGTCGCCTCGGGCTGCTCTGCCACCCGTGCGTGCAGGTCGCGGATCTCGAAGAGGGGGGACGCGTTGGACGAGCCAGACATGGCCACCAGTGTATTAGCACTATGGGCGTAGTGATAATGCCCGTCGACACTTTCTCGACCGGCGCCCGGACGCGACGAGACCCGAGCGTCGGCTCGGGTCTCTGCTCTGGCTGCGATGTCGACGGAACGTCACCGGACGTCCATCGACCCGTCAGGATTCTGTCGACTTCTCCTCGTCGTCCTTGGCTGCGCCTTCCTTCAGGCCGGTCTTGAACTCGTTCTGGGCCTGGCCCAGGGAACGAGCGAGCTTCGGCAGCTTGGAGCCGCCGAAGAGCACGAGGACGACGATGAGGACGATGAGGAGTTCAGGGCCACCAAGGTTCATAGAACTTCTACGGTACCGCACCCCCACCTGGATGGTTCATGCGCCCGAAGAGTCGCGGAGGTCTTCCTTCCAGGTGCGGAAACGCGTGTGCACGTCGCCGCTGGGTCCGATGCCATGGGCGCTGCCGTCGGCGAGCAGGTCGATCGTGTGGGCGGCCGAGAGGTCGTCGGCGCGGGCCGCCCAGTAGCGGGCATTGGCCTTGGTCGCCGGTCCGGCCCGCCACAGGAGCCACGGCCCGATGCGACGCTTGTACTCGGCGACCGGTCGGTCCGGGAGGTCGTCGCCCAGGGCCAGGAGGTCGTCGGGGGCCTCGAGCCAGGCCGTGGCCGGGATGTTCCGGTCGCGGATCGGTGTCGGCGGGAGATCGGCCGTGTGGACCGGGGTGTCGTCTCGTGGACGTTCGTCGTAGCGCAGCGGCCGGTCGAGCGGCTCACCATCCACGGTCGATCCACTCCTGGAGGTGCGGACGCTCGGCCGCGATCGTGGTGTCGTCGCCGTGGCCGGGGAGGACGAGGGTGTCGGGCGGGAGGGTGAAGAGCTTGCGGTCGACCGACTCGATGATGGTGTCGAAGTCGCCCTCGTCGGTCTTGGTGTTGCCGGGCCCGCCGGGGAAGAGCGTGTCACCGGAGAAGAGGATCGGTGACCCCTCGAGCCGGAAGCTCATGGACCCGGGCGTGTGGCCGGGGTTGTGGATGGTGTGGAGCCGCAGACGGCCGACGTCGATCACCGACTCGTCCTCGAGGATCTCGTCGTAGGACGGGAGCATCGCGGCATCCTCGGCCGTGACGTGGACGCTGTAGCCGGCGTCGCGGAGCGCGGGGACGGCCTGGATGTGGTCCCAGTGGCCGTGGGTCTCGATCACCTGGCGGACGCCGAGAGCCCGACAGAGGTCGAGCAGGAGACCGTGTTCGTTGGCGGCGTCGATGAGCACGGCGTCGCCGGTCTGTTTGCACCGCAGGACGAACACGTTGTTGTCGAACGGGCCCACCACGACCTTGTGGATCTCGGCCTGCTCGTCGTCCCAGTGGAGGGTGTTGCCCGGTGCCGTGTCGTTCGGTGGAGGGCTCATGACCTCGAGCCTACGGATTCTCGACGTCGTGAGCGTCGGGGGCC
>JBFIHN010000265.1:0-5260 GCA_041601775.1 Acidimicrobiales bacterium | reverse complement strand
GTGATCGAGAACTGGTTGCCCCCGGCCGAGCCGTCCTTGCGCGTGCTGACCGGCATCGCCACCCGCAGCTTGTGCGGCGCCGAGTCGCGGGCCTCGTGGTAGGCGACCGAGCCGGCGAGCGCACCGGCCACGAAGAAGTCGTTGATCGTCCCGCCGAGGCCCTTGCCCGCCTTCTTGGCATCGTCGAAGGGGATCTGGATCGTCCCGTACCAGCGCTTGAGCGACCGGGTCTTCCACAACGGTGAGCCCACGGCCTCGGACGGGTCCCCGGCCGGGGCGAACGTCTTGGCGACCTCGCCGACCACGGCGCCGACCCCGGCGACGGTGCCGAGCGGGTTCAGGACCACCGACTTCACGACCCGTTGTGTCACCCCGCCGACCCGACGGACGTTGTGGCCCAGCGCCTCCCGCGCCGACTCGCCGAAGTCCTCGCCGACCGGACGCTGGCCGACCTCGATCACCGGGTCGTCGTGCGTCGCGTCGCGTTCGAAGTCGGTGAACTTCTCGGCCAGCCGGATGCCGCCCTCGCCGTCGGTGATCGTGTGGTGCATCTTCTGGAAGAGCGCCGCCTTGCCGTCGCGGAGCCCTTCGATGACCACGAACTGCCACAGCGGCCGGGTCCGCTCGAACGGGTCGAGCAACAGGTTGGCCGCAAGCTCGTGCAGCTCGTCGGGACCGCCGGGAGACGGAACGGCCACGCGGCGGATGTGGTAGTCGAGGTCGAACTCGGGGTCCTCGGCCCACATCGGCGGCGAGAGCCGGCCGACGCTGGGGACCACCCGCTGGCGCAGGCGGGCGATGTCGGCGACCGCGACGGCCAGCCGCGAACGCAGCCGTTCGATCGAGGGTGCGGTGTCGAGGATGGTGATGCTGGCGAACCACGAGGACAGGGCGGGATCCTTCTCGAGGTTCCACATGAGCGCCTCGTTGTCGCTCATGTGCCGCTCGAAGCTCATCTCGCGCTCGCGTGCCATGTCCGGAGCGTAGGTCCCGACCGACGGGGTCCGCTCCGGGAAGGTCAGCCGGTGACGGTGTCGGGCGTGGTCGTCTCGTCGGCTGTCGTCGCCGGCGCCACCAGCGAGTAGAGCGGTCCGGCGCGTGTCCCGATCAGGATCCGTCCGCCCCAGACGGCCGGCGTCGCCTCGATGCACCCGCCCAACTCCTTGGCCCAGAGGCTGGGCGGGTCCTCGCCGGGCGACGACACGTCGTAGGCGTGGAGCACACCGTTGCAGTCGCCGATCAACAAGACGTCGTCGACGACCACGGGCGAGCCCCACACCGGGCCGGCGAGGGACTTCGACCACAGCTCGGTACCCGTCGCCCGGTCGATGCCCAGCAGGCGACCACCGTTGGTCGCGGCATAGATCACGTCGCCGTGGATGGCCGGTGTCGCCCACATCCCGCCGGGACGGGCGCTGTTGTCCAGGAACGACCACACCAGCGGGTCCTCACCTTCGGCCACGGTGGGATCGAGCTTCATCAACTGGCCCACGACGTCGGACCGGGCAGCGGTCCCGGCCCGTTCGTACTCGCTGGCCACGTAGAGCATGCCGTCGCTGTCGGCCACCACCGACGCATCGGTGTCGTCGCCGGTCCAGAACCGGAAGGTCCGGGTCGGTGTCGTGCCGCCCCCGTCCGCCAGATCGGCCAGGCCCTCGATGTCGTAGCCCTGGATCAGGCCGCCCGAGTTCGCGAAGTAGACCGTGTTCGCGACGACAGTGGGCGACGACTCGACCGACACGGTCTCGTCGCCGATGGCGTTCAGCAGTTCCTGGTCCCAGGCGGGGACGTTGAAGACGATCTGCGGCGCGACCGTCACGTTGCCTGCCGCGTCGTAGGCACGGTTGAGCTTCAAGATGACGAACTGGCTGTTCTCGCCGCCGACGAAGAGGTGGTCGTCGATGATCATCGCCGAGGAGTCCCAGTCGTCGTTCCACTTGACCGGCGAGAAGTCGTCGGCGTGCATCGACCAGAGTTCGACCGGCTCCGTGCCCTCGATCGACAACACCCGGAACCGGTTGTCGCGGGACCCGGAATAGACCAGCGGGAAGCCGTCGGGATCGACGGTGACCGTGCCCTTGATGATGTCGCCCGTCGGGAAGTCGGGGAGGATCCGTTCGCCCGTGTCTGCGTCGATGAAGTGGACGGCGCCGTCGTAGGCGCCGAAGACGGCCCACGTCCGGCCGTCGCGTTCGAAGATGGCCGGCTGACCCGTCCACCCCATCCCGCACCAGACCTTGGTGGTCCCCAGGTTGGTCGACTCGCTGCACATGCCCCCCTCCGGCGGGAACCGGAACCCCACGTCGGGTTCGCTCCGGGGTACCGGTCCGGTGCCGTAGAAGCTGCGCGTCGGGTTCCCGCGGAACGTGAGGAGTCCCTCGACCGTGGCTCCCGGCCACGGCTGGCCCGACTCCGAGGGATCGGACCATCCCTCGTAGGGCGGCTCGGTGGTCGTGGTCGTCGACTCGACCACCAGATCGCCACGGTCGTCGGGTGCCCCCGCCCTCGACGCCAGGTCGTCGGTGCCACGGTCGTCGATCCACCACGTGATCACGATCACCAGCACTCCCACCAGTGCGACCGGGAGCAGTGGGATGCGTCGAGGCACGGAGCGAGTGTACGGGCGCGTACCGTCGTGCGATGCGCGCTGACCGGTTCGAGACCCTGCCCGAAGACAAGCTCGCCCCGTGGAGGAACTTCGGGAAATGGGGCGGCCGGACCTACTTCCCGTCGCTCGTGGGCCTGCAGGTCGAGGAGATCCGCCGCGACTACTGCCGGATGCGACTTCCCTACCGGGCCGAGCTCGACCAACCGGCCGGCGTGGTGCACGGCGGCGCACTGGCGACGTTGATGGACACCGTCGTGGTGCCGGCCATCGGCTCGGCCTATGGCCCCGAGGTCCAGTTCGTCACCGTGAACATGAACATCAACTACCTGGGCGCCGTCGCCGAGGCCGACACCGTCGCCGAAGGTTGGGTGACCCGTCGCGGGCGGACGATGGCCTATTGCCGGGCCGAGGCCACGAGCAACGGCAAGGTCGTGATGGAAGGGTCGCTGGTCTACGCGGTCCGCCAGTCGTGATCATGTCCTGATCCGATCGGCCGGGGGCTCTGACGCCTGCGAAGGCCGGCCGTAGACTCCGCCCGTGCCGGAGACGACCGCAAGCGAGACGCAGACGGAACTGCGCTACGTGTCACGCGTCGCGCGCCTCCCGCTCGTCGACGGCGACGGCGCCACGATCGGTCAGGTGAGCGACGTCGTGATCGGCCCGGCCGGCCGGGCGGCACCCAAGGTCCTGGGGTTCGTGACGTCGGTGCAGCGCCGGCAGATCTTCGTCAACGCCAACCGGATCGGCGACATCCACGCCACCGGTGTCCGCATGCGGCTGGGCACGATCGACGTCCGACCGTTCCGGAAGCGTCAGGGCGAGCTGCTCGCGCTCGGCGACATCGTCGGTTCGCCGGTCGACGACCTCTACGTGATCGACGTGGGCATCGCGCCGACCGACACGTTCAGTGCGACGTGGCAGCTCACGACCCTCGCCCTCGGCGGACGCGGACCGCTCGCCCGGCGTCGCAACCCGACCATCGTCCCCTGGACCGCAGCCCCTGCGCTCTTCGACGTCGGCGCCGACGCCGAAGAGGTCGCCCAGCTCCGCGAGATGCGCCCCGCCGACGTCGCCAACCGGATCCGTGCCCTGCCGTTGGAGAAGCGCCAGCGCCTGGCCGAGATCATGGAGGACGAGCGCCTCGCCGACCTGCTCGAGGAGTTGCCCGAGGACGAGCAGATCCGGATCATCGAGGGACTCGATCTCGAGCGGGCCGCCGACGTCCTCGAGGCCATGGACCCCGACGACGCCGCCGACCTCCTCGGCGAGTTGCCGGCCGACGAACGGGCTCGCCTGCTCGGGGCGATGGAACCCGACGAGGCCACGCCCGTGCGGCGGCTCTTGACCTACGAGTCGGCCACGGCCGGTGGTCTGATGACGCCGGAGCCGGTGATCATGCAGCCCGATTCCACCGTTGCCGAGGCACTGGCGATGCTGCGCATCAAGACACTCCCGGTGGCCCTCGCCGCCCAGGTGTTCGTGGTCAACCCTCCGACGTCGGTCCCGACCGGACGCTACCTGGGGGCCATCGGCATCCAGCGCCTGCTGCGTCATCCGCCGTCGATGCTGCTCGGCGACCTCGTGCCCGACCGGCCCGAGTACCTCACGCCGGACGTCGAGAAGATCGACGTGGCCGGGCGTCTCGCGGCCTATGACATGGTCGCGGTCGCGGTGTGCGACAGCGCCCGCCGTCTGGTCGGTGCGGTCACCATCGACGACGTCATGGACCATCTGCTCCCGAAGGGCTGGCGACGACGTCTCCAGCAGCGCGTCCAAGCCGACGCTGCACGCGGCCGCGGTTCGGAGACCTGATGGCACTGCTCCGGCGTTCCGACGACCTGACGCGCCCCGCACGCGGTGGCGTGATCGGCATCCACTTCGATCCCGACGCCTTCGGACGGTTCTCCGAGGCGATCGCGCGATTCCTCGGCACCGGCCGGTTCCTCATGGGCCAGACCATCGCGGTCGCCCTCTGGATCGCCTTCAACGTGGTCGCTCTCGCCCGCTTCCGGTGGGACCCGTACCCGTTCATCCTCCTGAACCTGGCGTTCTCGACCCAGGCCGCCTACGCCGCGCCGCTGATCCTCCTGGCCCAGAACCGTCAGGACGAGCGCGACCGCGAACAGGCCGAACAGGACCGCGAGGTCAACGCGAGGACCCAGGCCGAAGCCGAGTTCCTGGCACGCGAGTTGGCGTCGGTCCGGTTGACGCTCGCCGACGTGGCCACGATCGAGGAACTGAACGACGCCGTCGCCACCCTGACCGAGGCGATGGCGCGCATCGAGACCAAGCTCGACCACCCGCCGGAGACCGCTCGGTGAGCCCCCGTCGCCCGATCACCATCGTCCTCGTCGTGGTGGCGCTCGTCGTCGGTGCCTGCAGCGGCGATTCGGAACCCGAGCGGGCGACGACCTCGGCGACCACCACGTCGACGACGGCATCCACCGGACCACCGTCGTCGACGGAGCCCGAGCCCACCCCACCCGTCGTCGACTGGTCGGGCTGTGGAGGCGCGGCCGAGTGCGCCTCGGTCGCGGTCCCGCTCGACCATGCCGAACCCGACGGCGAGACCATCACCGTGTTCGTCAAGCGCCTTCCCGCCACCGGTGACCGCATCGGCGGGCTCTTCTTCAACTTCGGGGGACCCGGTGC
>JBFIHN010000264.1:0-5294 GCA_041601775.1 Acidimicrobiales bacterium | reverse complement strand
CCGGACCCGCACCGAGTGGGCCGAGGCGTTCGAGGGAACGGATGCATGCGTGGCGCCCGTGCTGCCCATGGGGGAGTTGGCCGACCACCACCACCTGCGCCACCGCGGCACCGTCGTCCGGGTGGACGGCGCCGTGCAGCCCGCACCGGCCCCGCGGTTCTCCTCGACGCCGGCGCCGTCTCCACGTCCGGCCACCGCCCCGGTCGACGTCGACGTGGTGCGTCGACGATGGGGACTTCCCGGCTGAGTCCTACCGGGCCGGAGCGTCGCCGTAGGGCTCGCACATCTTGCACGGCGCGAGCGAGTCGTCCGTCGACACCGGCCGGAGGCCGTCCTTGCCGACCACGACCGGGCAGTCGGGCCGATGTGCCATGGCGCCGCGGGCCGTGGCCACGAGGTCGACGTGGCCGATGTGGTCGACGACGGTGCCGTTGGTCGACGGCGTCGGCCCGGCGTCGACGATGGTCTGCTGGAGCGCGGCCACCGCCTCGAGCAGCGCGGCCGATCCCGCTCTCGACTCCTTGACCAGCTCGGTCAACCAGTGGGCGAAGTAGAAGAAGGCGCCGAGGAAGACCAGTCCCAGTCCGAAGAGCCCCCCGGAGATCAGGTAGGGGATCTGCTCGAACAGGTTGGAGGTGCGAGCCGCGCCGTACCAGCCGAGCAGCACGAAGACGAGGCCGAGCGGTGCGACGACCCCGGCGGCGACCATCAAGGTGCGCTCCGAGAGCGCGAGCGACTGGCCGCCGGTGCGCAGGCGTCCCACGGCCGCGGCGAACGCGTTCCGCTCGTGACGGCTGTCGTCCGGGAGCGGTGGCTGCTCGAGCACGACGTCGTGGCCGGGCAGCGCTGCGGGCGACGGCGGGGGCAGCGGCGCCACCTCGTCCGGAGCGGGCAGCGGGCGTTGGGTGGTGCTCATGAGCCTGCCTCCTGGTGGGGCGGGTGGTCGAGACCCTCCGGGCACGAAGCCGCGACCGGTGCGAGGGCGTTGTCGGCGAGTCGCGAGGACCCGGCGGCGAAGAACGGGGTGGCGAGGACTGCTGCGAACACGAGCAGGGCCGGGATGGCGTCGCCGAAGGGGAACGGGGCACCCGTCGACACGGGCAACGAGGTGACGGTCTGCGGCGCGGCGGGTGGCGGGAGGGCGGGGGTGGCCGATTCGAAGCCACCCGACGTGGTCGTGCCACCGGAGCTCCCGGTCGCTCCGAGGGTCGGCGACGGTGTCGGCGACGACGGCGTGAACGTCGGATCCTCGAAGACGAATGCCTCGGTCGCACTCGCCGAGACATCGGCCACGCCGATGACGAAGCTGATGGTGTGGACCTTCTCGAGGAGCTTGACGAGCGCCTGGGGCGAGAACGGGATGGGTCCCAGGTTCTCGGAGGGGAGGTCGGCGGTGGGGAGCAGTGCCAAGACGTCGGTCAGGACCGGAGTGTTCTGCCCGTCGTAGTTCAAGGTGACCGCCAGACCGCTCGCCGACCGACTGGCGAGTCCGCCGTCGGCGGTGGCCACCGCGTCGAGGAGCTTGATCTCGATGCCCGATGCCTCGAACAGCTGCTGGAGCGCTTGATCGACGCCACCACCGACCTGGTCGAGGAGCTCGTTCAGCGGGCCGGCGAGGTTCTCCTCGAGCGCGTCGCCCACGGGGCCGGTGACCCCACCGAGGAGCGGGTCGAGCGCGTCGCGGATCGGGTTGGCCGGGGCCTCGGGACCATCGGGGCCGTCGACGAACCGCACGCCGTCGGCGTCGACGGTTGCCGGGAGCCCCAGGATGCGCAGCCCGGTGATCGACGTTCCTCCACTGGAGGCGGACTCGGACCCGTTGCTGGTGGCGACCAGATCGGAGGTGACGGCGTCGATCGAGATCAGTCCGCCGGCGATGCTGATGCGCGAGACATCGCTGCGAGCACGAGCGACGAGCTGGTCGCCCTCGATCAACGACTGCGACGAGGAGGTGATGTCCCCGATGCTGACAACGGGATCGAGCGCCAGGCCGGCGTACGAGGCACGGGCCTGCGAGTCGGCGAACTCGGTCGTCGCCACCATCTCGGTGCCCTGTTCGCCCTGCGACGCCGACGTCGGTCCTGACGGGAAGAACGCCTCGGAGCGGATGGGGTACGGGGGGATGCCGGTGGACGTCCCGGTGGCCGACAGTGCCGCGTCGAGGTCGGCGATCAGGGGGCCGGGGTAGAGGAAGCTGGCGAGCGAGTAGCCCACCGGCCCCGAGTTGAGCGTGGCCAGGGCTTCCGGAACCGAGAACTGCACGACCGGTGAGCCGGTGGCGAGCAGGTTGGGCGAGTCGTAGGTGATCTGGACGGCGTTGCCACGCGCCGAGGCGATGTAGCCGCCGAACTGGCTGATGTCGGCTTGCCCCTCGGTCTGCGCGATGGCGACCTGGGGCGCTGCAGCGATGCCCAGGACGAACGCCACCGCCACGAGTCCGGCGAAGCGGCGTCGGGGCCGGTCAATGCGTTGCATGGTGCACCTCCGTGACGAGCGTCGTGGCCGGCGCCACGGGCGCGGCGACGGCGGTCGATCGCTCCGGGGCCGATCGCCACCGGGCGAGTCGTTCGTACAGGAGTCCGGCCATGCCGTTGGGCTGCTTGCCGAGGAGCACCGCGGCCACGGCGACGGCGGCGAAGACCACGCCGGCCAGCGACGGCGATTCGGACTGCACCAACGGGAGCAGCGCGAACAGGATCCCGCCGATGAGGGCACCGGTGATCGTGGTGACGCCGCCGACGAAGGCGAACAGGAACAGGACGACGTTGTTGATCGACTCGAAGTCGATCGTCCCGACCGATGCGTTCACCCCGCCGAAGAGTCCTCCGGCCAGGCCGGCGATGGCCGACGAGGTGCAGAAGACGACGAGCTTCGTGCGGCGGATGTCGAGCCCGAGCGTGGCGCATGCAGCGGGTGAGTCGCGCACGGCGGACAGTCGCCGGCCGAATGCCGACCTCCGGATGGCGAGAACGCCGATCGCGACCGCGGCGAAGATCCCTGCGCACAGGACGATGAAGACCCGGTTGCCGCTGAAGTCGAGGCCGAGCAGGTCGAGCCGTCCGACGACCTGGTTGTCGATCCCGTAGAGGCTGTCGTTCTGGAAGATCAGCTCACGGCTGGCGACGGCGATGGCGAACGTCGAGAGGGCCAGGTAGAGACCGGTGAGGCGAAGCGCAGGCAGGGCGACGATGGCGCCCAACGGCACGGCGACCGCGGCGGCGGCCACGAGGCCGAGGATGCTGTCGCCACCGCCGACGCTGCCCATCGCCCAGGCGCCGACTCCCAGGAACACGTACTGGGCGAGGGAGATCTGCCCGGAGAACCCGGTGAGGACCACCAGCGACAGGAGGAGCACGGCGTAGACCATCGAGCGACCGGCGTCGAGGAGGTAGTCGGAGGGGATCACGGCCGCGAGGGCCGAGACCGCGACCACGAAACCGACCGCGCCGATCACCGACTCGCGCAACGACGGGGTCCGTGGCTCGTCCCGGCCGACGAGCCGTCCGACCGAGAGCTTCTGCTCCGGCAGGAACAAGAGGGCGGCGAGCAGGAACAGACCCGGCATCGCCGTGCTGATCGAACTCCACGGGATCACCGTGAAGAGACGGTCGCCGATGATGCTGTCCTGTTTGACGACGACGATCCCCGACATCCAGTTCTGGAGCACCCCGAGTCCGATCGCGCCGGCGAAGGTGAGGGGCAGGCTCCGCAACTTGCCGACGACGGCGGCGCCGAAGGCCGCGACGACCGTGAAGGCGAAGACCGCCGCCTGGAGCGCTCCCTGCCCCGGGGCGATCAGGACCCCGGCGAGCGCGGCCAGTGTCGAGCCGAGGACCCAGGAGAACCGGGCGATCATCACCGGGTTGGTGCCGTTGAGCGAGGCGAGGTCGGGATTGTCGACCACGGCGCGCATCGCCACTCCGGTGCGCGACACGAAGAGGAGATAGCGGAGCGCAACGGCCACGGCGATGGCGACGGCCATCACGAAGAGACGGTCCCACGGCAGCCGAGCGCCGAGGACCTCCACCGTCTTGTCGTTGCCGAAGAACGAGGGCACGACGCGCCCGGCCTGGTTGTCCGGGAAGATGGTCTGCACGAGCCCGATGAGCATGACCGTGAGCGCGATCGTCACCGTCAGTGTCGTACCCGGCGACGCCCCGCTGAACGTGCGCATGATCCGCTCGAGCGCCAGTCCCACCAGCGGACCGAGCACTGCGATGACCACCACCATGGCGATCGGCGTCGGCCACCCCTGCTGCACCTTGAGTTGGAAGTAGAGGTACGCAGCCACCATCCCGACGGCCCCGTGCGCGAAGTTGAACACGCCGGTCGTGGTGTAGGTCAGCACCAGCCCGGCGGCGCTGATGGCATACACCGAGCCGACGGCCACACCGATCATCGTGAACTGGAAGAAGTCCGAGGCGGTGTTGGCCTGACTGAAGACGAAGCCCGTGATCAGGAGCCCGATGAGGGGACCGACGAACCGACGAGGCACAGCGCTGGCGTTCACGCGTAGCTGCAGTCGAAGCCGGACGCCGGGTGGGCTCGCACCCACTTGCCGCCGCTCACCTTCGCGACCATGAAGCAGAGCGGGCCCGACTTGGTCGCCGGCGTGATCGGCGCGATGAAGCCCCCGGCGTCGTAGTCCTTGATGCCCTGGAGTTGGGCCAGCACCTTGTCCCGCGTGGGCTCACCGGAGACCTGGCGGAGTGCGGTGACGTACAGGTCGGCGGCCACCCAGGACTGGATGGCGAAGAAGTCGACGTCGGCACCCGGGTTGGTGTTCTGGTACCAGGTGAGGAAGTCGGCGATGGCGGGGACCTGATCCGCGTCCTCGAGGATCGTGAACGCCAGACCGAGCACGGTCGGCTCGGCGGCGTCACCGGCGCGGGAGAGGAAGTCCCGG
This sequence comes from Acidimicrobiales bacterium, assembly GCA_041601775.1. Classification (GTDB taxonomy): domain Bacteria; phylum Actinomycetota; class Acidimicrobiia; order Acidimicrobiales; family Salinilacustritrichaceae; genus Salinilacustrithrix. The sequence continues at coordinate 388 of JBFIHN010000264.1, read as the reverse complement.
CCGTAGGCCTGGGAGCCGTACATGGGGATCGTGGGGAAGTACCCGACCGTCTGGAGGTCGCGGGCGAGGTTGGACATGCCGGTGATCTCGAGCGTGGTGACGAGGATGTCGACACCGGCGTTCTTCACGTTCTGGGCGACGCCCGCGTAGTTGGTCTCGGTCACGGCGACCTCGGCGTCGAGCACCACCGGGACACCGGCCGCCTCGTAGTCGGCGCGATAGTCCGCAGCACGAGCTTTGGCCGCCGCCTGCGCGGGATAGACGATTCCCGCCTTCGAGACGCCATCGGCCTCCTTGAAGTAGCGGAAGATCGCCGCGGCGTTGTTGCCCTTCACCGACGGATCGAGCGGCAGGGTCGGGAAGTTGTTCGGCGCCGAGATCATCGCAT
>JBFIHN010000263.1:0-5314 GCA_041601775.1 Acidimicrobiales bacterium | reverse complement strand
GGCTCGACGACGACGGCCAGTCGTCGGGCGGCTCGTTGGTCCGGGGGCCCAGCGGCGGGTCCCATTCGCCGTCGACCCAGCGGCGGACGACCCGGCCCGGGACCCCGGCGACGACGCTCCGGGCGGGGATGTCGCCGCGGACGACCGACCCGGCGGCCACGGTCACGTGCTCGCCGATCGTCGTGCCCGGCAGGATCGTGACGCCCGAGCCGATCCACGAGCCGGCGCCGATGGACACCGCCGCCTCGTGGGGCCACTGGTGGGCGATCGGGACGTCGACGTCGTCGTAGGCGTGGTTGTGGTCGGTGACGTAGAGGTCGGGTGCGATCGTCACGTCGTCGCCGATCGTGATCCCGACCCGGCCGACCAGCGAACCACCACGGCCGATGTTGCACCGGTCGCCGATGCGGATCACCGGCGGGTCCGCTCGGTCGAGGTCCTCGTTCCACATGCCGACCGACATCGAGACGTGGGGACCGATGAGGGTCCCGTCGCCGATGGTGATCCAGTGCTCGTTGAAGAGTTGGCCGGGCGGGAACGCGATCATCGACTGGAACCCCATGTGGCGGAACCGTCGACCGTGGGCGTCGTCGGGGCCCGTGGCCCCCACCGCGCAGATCCACTCCCACGACTTCTGGATGACCGCGGCCGCGAAGTTCCGCACGCGGGGAGAGAGTTCACCGGGCTGGAGCATCTCCCGCGACCGTAACCAGGCAGAGTGGGTGGGTGCCGGACCGTCTCCTCGACCACCTCACGGACCAGATGGACGGCGACGATCTGCTGTTCGCGATCACCGCCTGGGCGGAGGAATCGGGTCTCGAGCTGTACCCCCACCAGGAGGAGGCGATCCTCGAACTGCTGTCGGGATCCAACGTCATCCTCGCCACCCCCACCGGGTCGGGGAAGTCGCTGGTGGCGCTGGCCGCGCACGCTCGGTCGGTCGCCGCCCACCTCGCAGGCAGACCCGGCCGGTCGTGGTACACGGCGCCGGTCAAGGCGCTGGTGTCGGAGAAGTTCTTCGACCTGTGCCGCCAGCTCGGCCCGGAGAACGTCGGGTTGCTCACCGGCGACTCCGCCGTCAACGCCGACGCACCCGTCATCTGTGCGACCACCGAGATCCTCGCCCACCTGGCGCTCAAGGACGGGCCCGAGGCCGACGTCGACACCGTGGTGCTCGACGAGTTCCACTACTACGGCGACCCCGACCGTGGCTGGGCGTGGCAGGTCCCGCTGCTCGAGCTGCCCCAGGCCTCGTTCTTGTTGTTGTCGGCGACGCTCGGCGACGTCCGCTTCTTCCGCGAGGACCTCACCCGGCGGACCGGCCGACCGACCGCCCTCGTCGACGACGCCGTGCGACCGGTGCCGCTGCGGTTCGAGTACCGACGCACGCTGCTGCACCACACCATCGAGGAGCTGCTGACCAAGGACGCGGCACCCATGTACCTGGTCAACTTCTCGCAGAAGGACGCGGTGGCGATGGCCTCGGCCATGGCGTCGGTCACCAAGCTCGACGACGAGGCCAAGGCGGTCGTGGCCGCGGAGTTGGGGAAGGCGAAGATCCCGGCCGGCTTCGGGCGCGACCTGGCCCGCCTGTTGCGCAACGGCGTCGGCGTGCACCACGCCGGCATGCTCCCCCGCTACCGGCGGCTGGTCGAACGGCTCACCCAGCAGGGGGTGCTGAAGGTCATCTCGGGCACCGACACCCTCGGTGTCGGCGTGAACCTCCCGATCCGGACCGTGATCCTCACCCGCCTCTACAAGTACGACGGCGTCGAGAACCGGTTGTTGTCGGCCCGGGAGTTCCACCAGATCGCCGGACGGGCCGGGCGGGCCGGCTACGACACCGAGGGGCTCGTCATCGCGCTCGCCCCCGAACACCAGGCCGAGAACGACGCCGCGGAAGCGAAGGCGGCCAGCGCAGCCTCGAAGGGCGGCCCGAACAAGAAGCGCAAGCTCAAGAAGTCGTCCGCGCCCCGGAACTTCATCCACTACGACGAGGAGACCTTCGACAAGCTCCAGGCGGCGACGCCCGAGCCGCTCGAGTCGTCGTTCACGATGACGCCGGGGATGCTCATGCAGCTCCTCGACCGCCCCGGCGACGCCTGGGACCACGGCCGAGCGCTCCTGCTCGGCAGCCACGAGCCCCGCAGTCGCCAGCGCCGCCACGTCCGCAAGACGCTCAACCTCTTCAAGGCGCTGCGGACCGCGGGTGTCGTCCGCCAGCTCGACGCACCGGACAAGTACGGCCGCTACGTCGAGGTCGACCACACCTTGCAGGACGACTTCGCCCTCGACCAGCTGCTGTCGCCGTTCCTGCTCGCCGCCATCCCCCAACTCGACCGCGAGGACGAGTCGTACGCGCTCGCCCTGTTGGCGCTGGTCGAGGCCGTGGTCGACAACCCGTTCCCGATCCTGATGGCCCAGAAGGACAAGGCCAAGGACGAGGCCATGGCCGCCATGAAGGCGGCCGGCGTGGAGTACGAGGAGCGGATCGCCGAGCTCGACAAGATCAACTTCCCGCAGCCGATGCGCGAACAGATCTACGACGTGTTCGACCGGTGGCGCGAGTCGAACCCGTGGATCGGCGATCGCAACATCGCCCCGAAGGGTGTGGTGCGCGACCTGTGGGACCGGGCCATGGACTTCCCGTCCTTCGTCCGGTACTACGGCATCAAGCGGTCCGAGGGCCTGCTGCTGCGCTACCTGTCCGACGTCTACAAGACGCTGCTGCGGTCGGTGCCCGACGAGGCGCGCAGCGACGAGGTCGACGAGCTGACCGACTGGCTCGGTGCGGTCATCCGCGCCACCGACTCGTCGCTGCTCGACGAGTGGACTGCCCTCTTCGACCCGGAGGCCGCGGCCGCCGATGTCGACGCGCTCGGCGACGTCACCGAACCCGAGGTCGACGTCACCACCGACCGGCGCGCCTTCCGCGCCCTCGTGCGCACCCGCGTGTTCCGCTGGGTGCAGTACGCCGCCACCGGCCAGTGGGAGTCGTGGTCGGACGACCTCACCGAGATCGGCAACCACGGCTGGAACGAGCGCAAGCTACGCGAGCAGTTCGAGTCGTACGCCCTGGCCTACGACGGCATCGAGGTCGGCATCGACGGCGACGCCCGCGGCCCCGACCGCTTCGTCGTCGCCGACCTGGGCGACACCTGGTCGATCGAGCAGATCGTCGTCGACCCCGAGGGCCACGACGAGTGGTATCTCGCCGTCACCGTCGACCTGCCGGCGTCGGCCGAGGCCGGCGAGATCGTCGCCACCTTCGACGGCCTGCGGCGGCGCTGACCGGGCGTCGTGCGTCACGCGCTGGGTCTCTCTTCTGGCGACGCTGACTCCGGGTCCGCGGTAGCGGGCCCGCGGTGATCGCCTTCATGCTGGCTCCAGTTCGGTGTCGAGGGCGGGGGTGGCGGGATTCGCCGCGTCGATCGAGAAGCGCGGGACGAGTCGGTCGAGCCAGTGCGGCATCCACCAGTTCCGGTCGCCGAGCAGCGCCATCGTCGCCGGCACGAGGACCATCCGGACGAGGGTGGCGTCGAGGAACACGGCGAGACCGAGTCCCAACCCGAAGACCTTGATCTCGCGGATCTCCTCGAAGACGAACGAGCCGAAGACCACGACCATGATGGCGGCAGCGGCGGTGATGACCCGGGCGGTCGAAGCCAGACCGTCGGCCACCGATGTCGATGCGTCGCCGGTGCGGTCGTACTCCTCGCGGATGCGGGAGAGCATGAACACCTCGTAGTCCATCGACAGTCCGAACACGATGGCGAACAGCATGAGGGGGATGAACGGGTTGATGGGTCCTGCCTCGATGCCGAGGAGCGCGGCGCCCCATCCCCACTGGAAGACGGCCACGACCACGCCGTAGGTGGCGGCGATCGAGAGCATGTTCATGACCACGGCCTTGAGTGGGACGAGGACCGAACGGAACACCGTCATCAGGACGAGGAACGACATGCCGAGGACGGCGGCGAAGAACAGCGGCATCCGTTCGCCCAGGTAGTCGGTGACGTCGATGTTGGTGGCGGCGCTTCCGGTGATGTGGACGTCGAGCCCGGCCGCGGCTGCGGCGGGGAGGACGTCGGCGCGCAGGGTGCGGACGAGGTCCGTCGTGGCCTCGTCCTGGGGGGACGAGGTCGGGACGAGGGTCAACACGTACGCGCTCGGGTCGGATGCGTCGTCGGCGACCGGCGGGGTGACCGCGGCGACACCCGGGAGTTGGACGAGGGTGCGGTACAGCTCGTCGATGGTGCCGGCGTCGGTGCCCGGGGCCGTGGTGGCAGTGATGGCGAAGGGGCCGTTGAACCCCTCGCCGAAGCCTTCGGCCAGCAGGTCGTAGGCCTGGTGGGTGTCGGAGTCCTCGGGGAAGTTGCCCTCGTCGGCCCAGCCAAGGCGCAGGCCGAGGACCGGCGTGGCCAGGACGACGAGGATGACCGCAGCCGCCGCGCCCCAGAGCAGCGGCCGGCGCTGAATGGTCCGGCTCCAACGGTGCGACGGCCTCGCCTCGACCGGCTTGCCAGCTCGGTGGGGAACCTCGTTGCGCAGCATGGGGACCAGACGGCTCATGACCAGGGTGGCGACGGCGGCCACGGCACCCCCGATGGCGAGCGGGGTGGAGCCGGTGCCGACACCGAGGATGGCGACCGCCGTTGCACCGGCGGCGAGCAGGCCACGCCAGCGGGTGATCTCGAGCCGTGGACCGGCCATGGCGAGCAGGGCCGGTAGCAGCGTCATCGACGTGACCATGGTGGCGAGCACCGTGGCCGAGACGCCGAGTCCCATGCCCGACAGCATCCCGATACCGACCAGAATCAGGCCGAGCATCGAGACGACGACCGTGGCTCCGGCGAAGACGACGGCCCGGCCCGCAGTGCTCATGGCCGCCACCACGGCGACCCTCGGCGTGTGCCCGGCATGGACTCCGTCGCGAGTCCGCGTGACGATGAAGAGCGCGTAGTCGATGCCGACGCCGAGGCCGACCATCATCCCGAGCAGCATCGTGTCCTCCGGCACGGTCGCCACCCGGGTGAGAAGGACGATGAACCCGATGCCGATGCTCACGCCACCGAGCGCGACGGCGATGGGCAGGCCCATGGCCAGCACGGAGCCGAAGGCGGCGATGAGCACGACGACGGCGAAGGCGATGCCGATCAGCTCGGACTGGGGTGGCTCGACCGATGCCAGGTACTGGCCGCCGACCAGGACATCGAGGCCATCGATCGACGGAGCTTCCTCGGCGATCAGGTCGCCGATCCGGGCCGACCCGGTGTCGTCGACGTCGGCCGACAGGTTCACCGGGGCGAACGCC
>JBFIHN010000262.1:0-5374 GCA_041601775.1 Acidimicrobiales bacterium | reverse complement strand
TCTCGACTGCGGGTACGGCCATCGACGCGACGGTACGCGTGCGGCAGCGCTTGTGCATCCGGACGTACATGGAATATCTTCACAGATGTGCAGATATCGATGGATGAAGCCGACGAACTGGCGGACAGCTTCAAGTTGCTGGGGGACCCGACCCGGGTCCGCATCCTCTACGCCCTCCTCGAGGCCGGGGAGATGAACGTGGGCGACATCGCCGTGGCGGCCGGGACGACCGAGACGACGGTCTCGCATGCCATGCGGCTGCTCCGGTCGGCCGGCATCGTGCGCAACCGCCGCGACGGACGCTCGATCTACTACCGCCTCGACGACGACCACGTCCGGCAACTGCTCGACCTGTCGAGACAACACCTGGCGCACCGGGGGGACGACTGATGGGACACGATCACTCCCACGGCGGCCACAACCACGGCGCGGGAGCGCTCCGAGCCGGCGCACGCCACCAGAGCCGGCTGGCGATCTCGTTCGTGCTCATCGCCGTCTTCTTCGTGGTCGAGGCGGTGGGTGGGGTGCTCACCAACTCGCTCGCCCTCCTCTCCGACGCGGGCCACATGCTCACCGACGTGATCGGGCTGGGCATGGCCCTGGCCGCGATCCAGATGGCCAGCAACCATGCCAGACGCGACGACGCCGGCCACCACACCTTCGGCCTCTACCGCCTCGAGATCCTGGCGGCGTTCGTCAACGCGCTCCTCCTCTTCGGTGTGGCGATCTACGTCCTGGTCGAGGCGATCCGTCGGATCACCGACGAGCCCGAGGTCCTCGGTGTCCCGATGCTCGTCGTCGCCACCATCGGCCTCGTCGTGAACGTCATCGCCTTCCTCCTGCTCCGTGAGGGGGCCAAGGAGAGCATCAACGTCGAGGGCGCCTACCTCGAGGTCCTCGCCGACACGCTCGGGTCGGTGGGGGTGATCATCGCAGCCGTGTTGCTCGAGGTGTTCGGCTGGGGTTGGGTCGACCCGTTGGTGGGGGCGGCGATCGGGCTGTGGATCCTGCCGAGGACGTACCGCCTCGGGGCCCAGGCCGTGCGCGTGCTCCTGCAGTCGGCACCGCCCGGCACCGACCTCCCCGGCATCGCCGCCGACCTGGCCGCCCTGCACGGGGTGATCGACGTGCACGACCTCCATGTCTGGACGCTCACCTCGGACATGGAGAACGCCTCGGTGCACCTGGTGATCGACGACGGCACCGACAGCCACCAGGTGCTCGACCAGGCCCGGGACCTCCTCCAGGGCCGTTACGCCATCGCCCACGCCACACTCCAGGTCGAGCCCGCCGACCACCGGGGTTGCGACGAGCTCGAGTGGTGATGGATTCTCATGGCATGAGCACCATCGACGAGTTCGTCGCGGCCAACGCCGACTATGCAGAGAACTTCCACGAGGCGGGGCTCGCGACCGCACCCCAACGCAAGCTCACGGTCGTGACGTGCATGGACTCCCGACTCGACGTGTTCGCCATGCTCGGCCTCGAGCTCGGTGAGGCGCACATCATCCGCAACGCCGGCGGCGTGGTCACCGACGACGTCATCCGGTCGCTGATCATCTCGCAGCGCAAGCTCGCCACCGAGGAGATCGCACTCGTCCACCACACCCGCTGTGGGGGGCTGACGTTCCGCGACGACGACCTGAAGGACGAGATCGAGTCCGAGACCGGCATCCGGCCGGCGTTCGCGATGGAGGCCTTCACCGACCTCGACCAGAGCGTTCGTCAGTCGATGGGCCGAGTCGAGGCCAGCCCCTTCCTCGCCCACAAGCGCGTGCGGGGCTTCGTCTACGACGTCGACACCGGCCTGCTGCGCGAGGTCAGTCGCTGACGTCGGGCGACGGTCGTGGTGTCCACCGCGGCCGCACGACGGGCGACTCGCCGTCGACGGTGTCCTCGACGATCGCTCGTCGGTCGTGGACCTCGGCCCGGTGGGCGGCGAACCAGGCGCCGTAGCGACGCGCGCCCCAACTGGCCGTGACGCCGTGCAGGACGACCGAACACAGCACCGTCCAGGCCACGACCACGAAGAGCGGGTCGTCGACCTCCCGGTCCGAGCCCTCGATGACGGTCAGCGCGAACAGGATCGAGGCGAGCCCACGGGGGCCGAACCAGCCCAGGAACACCACGGTCGGCGGTCGGAGACCGGTCCCGACCAGCGACGCGGCGATCGGGAGCAGACGTCCGATGGTCAGCGTCGCGGCCACGCACGCGGCGATCGGGACGGTCAGGGCGCCGAGCGCCGGTCCGAGGAGGGCGTTGCCGAACACGACGAACGTGATGCTCGCCAGCAGCTGGCCGCCGTCCTCGGTGAACTCGCTGAGGTACTCCGCGTCGTGGCGACCGACGAAGCGGAATGCCAGACCGGCGACGAACGCGGCGATGAAGGTGTTGCCCCCGACCTCGTGTGCCAGCACGAAGGCCAGGCCCACCTGCGCAAGGGCTGCCAACTGCCCGTCGACTCCGTCGACCCACCCGGCGCGCCGCGCCCGGACCAGCAGCCAGCCGGCAGCGATGCCCACGACGACACCGGCGGCGATGCCGTAGCCGATCTGTTCGGCGACGAAGCGGATCCAGTACGAGGCCGGCTGGGTGTCGGTCTCGGCCGCCGTCATGGCGGCGAAGAGGGTGACGGCGGGGAGCGCGAGTCCGTCGTTCAGACCCGACTCGACGTTCAGCGAGCTCCGGATCCGTCCCGGGACGCTGTCGTCGGTGAGCACCGCCTGGCCGAGCGCCGCGTCGGTCGCGGCGAGGATCGAGGCGAGCAGCGCGGCCTCGCCCCACTCGATGTCGAGCGTGACGCGGGCGAGCACCGTGCCGAGGCCGATCACCATCGGGAGTCCCAGGCCCAGCATCCGGACGGGGATGCCGATGAAGTCGCGTGCCATGCGGGGATCGACACGGACTGCGTCGGAGAACAAGACGATCGAGAGCGTGAGCTCGGCGAGGATGATGACCTCCTCGGAGCCGAGGTCGATCGAGGTGAGGTCGAGCGCCTCGGGGCCGGTGAGCAGGCCGACGGCGACGAAGATCATCGGCGCGGTGACAACCGTCGAGTGCAGCCGTCGCGACACCAGCGCGTGTGCGAGCACGGCCAGTGCGATGACGGTGAGGGCGCCCACGAGGGGGACGGTAGGGGAATCGCTGCGGGCGCGTGGGCGTTGCTGCAGGCATGGATCCCGACGCGCTCCGAACCCTCCTCGACGACCGACACCACGGGGTGCTGGTCACCCTCAAGAAGGACGGGCGTCCGCAACTGTCGAACGTCGCCTACGTCGTCGGCGACGACGACGTGATCCGGATCTCGGTGACCGACGGACGGGCGAAGGCGGCGAACCTGCGACGCGATGCTCGGGCCAGCCTCCACGTGACCCGCGACGACTTCTACGCCTACACGGTCGTCGAGGGCACGGCCTCACTGATGCCCGTGGCGGCGTCGCCCGACGACGAGACCGTCGAGGCGCTCGTTGCGTACTACCGCGAAATCGCAGGCGAGCACGACGACTGGGACGAGTACCGCGCCGCCATGGTGGCCGACCGGCGGCTGATCATCGAGCTGCCGATCGAGCGTCTCTACGGGATGAGCTGACCCCGGTCGGCGAGGGTGGCGTGGCCCGCTGCCCACGCCACGGTCTCGTCATCGAAGGGACCGGTGTCCGCGCTGGTGCAGTCGACCGTCGGTGCGGTGGCGTCGTGTGCGGCGGGATCGACGAGAACGGGTCCCCGCACGGTTCCCGGGCCGCACGCAGGAACGGTGAGGACGTGGACCGTCGGTTCGGTGACGAGTCGGTCGAGTTCGTAGTCGGTGATCGTCGACAGCAGCATCGCCGCGCCGGCGAGGTCAGGATCGTCGCCACCGACCACGACGACCAGGACCGGGATGCCCCGCTCGACCGCCATCGCCGCACCAGCGGCGGCCGCGGACCCGGATGCAGCGTCGTCGGTGAGGCCGATGACCACGAGGTCGGGTCGTGGTGCACCGGGACGCGTGATCATCTCGACGGCGTCGAGCATGCCACCGTTGACCGCCGATGCGACGTGGCCGGTCATGGTCTCGGTGGTGACCGGAGCCAGGGCGGTGGTCGCTCGGGTGTCCGGCGCGCCGCGCATGTCGGCGGCCGGTGCCGTGACGACCACGTTGGTGTCGGGACGGCCGGCGAGCACGGCTGCGGCGGCGTCGAGCCCGGGGGCGTCGATGCCGTCGGGGCTGGTCACCGCGATCGTGAACGAACCGGTGCTCATGGTGATGACGTCGTCGGGCGTGCTGATCTTCGAGTTGGCGGCCAGCGCCGTGTCGACCACGGGCCGTGCGGCCGCGGTCGCGGGGGAGCGGGAACCGTTGTCGGTGGCACACGCGGACATCAGGAGCACGAGCGTGGCCAGCGCTCCCCGAGCAAGCTGACGCATCAGGGCCCAGTGTGTCCACCGGGCGGACCGTTACGGTGGATCCCCATGGACATCGTCGAATTCCAGGCGAGCATCGCCGCCACCTACGGCGAGCGCGACGGCGACCGCGGGATCGCGCCGTCGGTGGCGTGGCTGTGCGAGGAGGTGGGCGAGCTCGCCCAGGCCGCCCGCAAGGGCACCCCGGCGCAGCAGCTCCACGAACTCGGCGACGTCATCGCCTGGGTCGCGTCGCTCGCCCACCAACTCGGCCTCAGCCTCGACGAGGCCGCCCAGCGCTACGCCGACGGTTGTCCGGGCTGCGGCACCCAGCCCTGCACCTGCTGACCACTCGGGTCAGGAACGGCGGCGGAGGAGCTCCTCGGCGATCTGGATGGTGTTGAGCGCCGCGCCCTTGCGCAGGTTGTCGCCGGAGAGGAAGAGCGCGAGCCCGTGGTCGACGGTCTCGTCGACGCGGATGCGCCCGACCAGCGTGTCGTCGATGCCCGCAGCATCGAGCGGTGTGGGGACGTCGGTGAGGCGGACGCCGGGGGCGGTGGCGAGGAGCTCGCGTGCACGATCCGGGGAGATCGGCCGGGCGAACCGGGCGTTGATGCTGAGGGAGTGTCCCGTGAACACCGGCACCCGGACGCAGGTCCCGGAGACGGGCAGGCCGGGCAGGCCCAGGATCTTGCGGGCTTCGTTGCGGAGCTTCTGGTCCTCGTTGGTCTCGTCGCTCCCGTCATCGACGAGGGCGCCCGCCAGGGGGAGCACGTTGTAGGCGATCGGCTTCACGAAGTTGTCCGGCTCGCCGAACTCGGCGGCGTGCCCGTCGTGGGTGAGGCCCGGTGCCTTGTCGCCGACCTTGCGGATCTGGGAGTCCAACTCGTCGACGCCCGACAGACCGGCGCCGGAGACGGCCTGGTAGGTCGAGACCACCAGGGCCTCGAGCCCGGCTTCGCGGTGCAGCGGCGCGAGGACGGGGATGGCG